>CALAPG010000205.1 GCA_937889485.1 uncultured Moraxella sp.
CACCCAATAGCTCATCTTCAAAAAGTGCTTTTTCAAACATATCACGGTAACCAAGCTCGCTCACGTAGCGGACGCCATGCACCACAATGACTTTATCAAAACGCTCATAGACCTCGGGGTCACGCGCCAACGACAAAAATGGGGCTAAACCTGTGCCTGTAGCAAGCATATAAAGATGTTTGCCTGGGTTGACATCATCAAGCACCAATGTGCCTGTGGGTTTTTTGCTCACCAATAGTTTATCACCCACCTTAATGTGCTGCAAAATTGACGTTAGAGGACCGTCCTGTACTTTAATTGAATAAAACTCCAGTTCTTCATCATAGTTTGTGCTGGCAATTGAGTACGCACGCATCAGTGGTTTTCCGTTTACTTCAAGCCCAATCATCGCAAATTCGCCATTGCGAAAACGCAAGCCTGCGTTGCGAGTCGTCTTAATGGTAAACAATGTTTCATTCCAGTGATGAACGTAAGTAACGGTTTCTTCGTAAAATTTTGACATATTGCCCAACCTTGTATTGGTCAAAAATAAAATACCCAAAATCAAGTGAGTGATCGTTTGAGGTTATGGGGCAATATGATAGCAAATTTTGGGTGAAATAGTCGAATTTATGCGTAAAAAAATGGCATAATTATAGTTTAAAAAATCACATGTGACCCAGTTTCTTATGCCGATCGCCCCGCTGCCTTGCTCTATTTCTCTGCCCATTATTGGTAGGGTTCATTCACCGCTTAAACAAAAATTTGGCACACCGCGGCAACCAAATTTGGTAGATATTGCTGCCACCATTGAGATGTTACCACCTTTTAATGATAGCCAAGCCTTTGAAGGTATTGAACAATTTAGCCACCTGTGGATTGTATGGCAGTTTCATCAAAATCGTGTAAACACTTCCAATAAACAGCCTTTTCGTGCGGCGGTTAGACCCCCACGGTTGGGGGGCAACCAAAAAATTGGTGTGTTTGCCACGCGTAGTATGTACCGTCCTGCCAATATTGGCTTGTCAGTGGTACGTTTATCGCATGTAGAGGCAACGCCCAGCGGCATTTTTTTACATATCATTGGCGCAGATATGATTGAAGGCACCCCCGTCATTGATATCAAACCGTATATTGCTTATAGTGATTGTATCACCCAAGCACATAGTGGGTTTGCTAGCCAGCAACCCATGCTCAAGCCTGTGAGTTGGGACGCGGATGCCTTGTTACAGCGAGACGCCATGCTATCAAACAATAGCCTAAATCAAGAGGATTGTTTGCTTATCGCACAGCTGATTGCCCAAGACCCAAGACCCGCTTACCGACAGACCGAGACCATGACCAAATTCTTTATGCGCTACAAATCCTTGGATATCGGATTTTTTCAGCGTCTCGACCAAGTGATGGTAATCACAGCGTTACAAGTGGCAAAAGATTATGATCATTAACGCCGTGCCATGAACACAATTGAGGACGCCCAAGCGTACCGTGACCCCTTAAAAACGCCCCAATATTGCTACACTGTTGCATCAAAACTGGGCTTTTTCACAAAAACAACACTATCACCGTCAAATAACCAGTATATTTTTTTTAAAATATACGTATCATAATGGCTATCATGTAAATGACATAGGTCAAAGATAATATGTTAGCAAATAAAATGGGGCAAAAAATGGCTATAAATAGCAGTAGCGTGGTAAAAGTGATGGGTAGTATATTACTGATGGGCGCGGCAATGAGCGGCAGCGCAGAAGACAAAAACGCCAGTACCATTGCTATTGATATGTCAGAGCTTTCTACCACCAAAGAAGAGGTAGCGGTATTACAAGTATTATCAGAAATATGCCCACCGATGCTCACCAAAGCCCAACAAAGCGGCTTTAACAACGCCTATAACGCGGAGCTAAAAAAACTCATGCCCACCATTAGCGACCCTAGACTTGCGGTACAGTACCTATCAACCCAACAAGATTATAAACAAATTTTAAATGAAACCCGCCAATGGACACTGAGCTATTCAAAAGCTGATAACCAAGCAGTTTGTAAAGAATTAGCCCAAAGCAAGTACTAATACAAACTGTGTCATGGTCACCTTGCCCCCTAACATCGCCTTAGGGGGCTTTGATTTTTAATAAACATTTGATTTTTCTGCTTTATGATAAAGCGTCATTTTGATAAGATAGCCAGATTTATTGTCCCCACGCCATCCTAAACAGGGTTGCAATCAAGTC
>CALAPG010000206.1 GCA_937889485.1 uncultured Moraxella sp.
ATGACTTTAAGTCATAACAAGTCACCTGATTTACGTGTTGTCAAAACCCATAAAGTTATCCGTGAAGCCTTTATTATGTTGTTGTCCGAGCAGGAGTACAACGATATCACTATCCAAGCAATTTTGGATTGCGCCAAAGTCAATCGTGCTACTTTTTATCCTCTATTGCCGTAAAACCACCGACTTCAGGCGGTGGATATAAGGCAATTGTTAAATGCGATGAGTTTTGCTATACTCATCTCACTATATTCAATGTCTTACATTCCACAGTTAAGTTAAGACTAAATTGCGAGTACGCAGTAACTTAACTGGTAAGACATTCCAAACACACACTTGAGCTAATCCGTGTCTATTGACAATCCTAACGGTAGGATTAGCTTAAAATAAGAACCTTAAATGTACGGTGTGTCGTACGGGCGGTTGCCACTATTTAAGGTTTGCGGTGGGGCTTCACCGTCTTGCAGAAGGAATCCCCTCATTTTAAGGAGGGGAGGAAGTCAACCTGCTACCTTGACTGTAAATGTGGTGGTATAAATTTGCCCACTTTGATGTTCAAGTTTTACTAGCAGCTGAATTTTGCCATTAGTAGTTGGTAAGGTTTGGCTCACATCAATATTGGCTAAAAAGTATCTTGGTTTGAGTGGTTCTAGGGCTTGTTTTGCCCATGCTACGGCTTGCAAACGGATTTGCGGTGTATCTTTACTGCGTCTAAGTCGATATAGCTCGCTACCAAAATCTTTATCCGTAAAATAACTACCTTTTTCAGTAGATAGTCGTAAGTAAGCCGCTTCAACCACGTCTTTGATAGGTGGTGCAGTCAGCCTACTTGCGATATAGTCATGGGTGACAGTGTTAATTTTCATGTTAACTCATCGTGTTAGTTGGTGGTGCACCATCACTTGGGTGTGCATGAGTATTGTAGATTTGGCGCATTTCAGCCAATGAGCCTTGTATATCACTGACTTGTCCTGTAGCAGTGACATTGCCATCAATATCAACATTGCCTATCATTTTGATACCATCTTTACCAAGGCGAATTTCATGTCCAAACTGGTCATAGATGACCGTTTCACCTTCACCTGCCTTGACTACCACAGGGGCATCACCACTGGCGATAATGACCATATTGGTCGCACGTCCACCAATAGGCAACATCACCACTTGTGTATCAACAGGCAAATCACTGGCAAAGCCGACTTGCTGCATCAATCTAACGCCATCTAATATCTCATCGGATAAGCCACTAACTTGTAGTGGTTCGCCACGGCGTTTGACAAAGCCATACATGGCTTGGCGCACTTGTTTAAACGCATTCATCATTAAGACTTACTCCGCTTTGATTTGATGGTGGTCTGCTTCTTCGACTTCTTAGGTTTAGCATCTTTAATCAAATCAACATGTTGTACAGGTTGCATCCATTCTTGATATTTTTTAAGACGTAATTCGGTGGTTTTGCCCTCATTGCGAGTGAGCTTGAGCGTGCGACCATAGATAACCCAATCCCCACTGGCTCTTGGCATGATAGTGCTGATTACTTTTACCCGCCAACCTGTTGCAAATACCTTAGACATCCATCCCCAATGGTTGGTCAAAATTGAGCATTCATAAGCATCAAGCCAACTATCTCTCAAGGCTTTTTGCGCATACTGCATGGCATCGCTTTGGTTTTCAGCACGAGAGTCACTCAAAATTTTGCGACGTTTGATAGTCATTCTGTCATCATTAGCCGCGCCCCTAAAGTTCTTGCCTTTATCATCCTGTCCAATGGCTTCGACAATACTATAAGCATTGGATAAATCCTCACTGTAGCTAAGATTTAAACAGTTATTATGAGCATTATCTTCATTTAAAATAAAAACAGGCGGCTCTTTTGGTTGTTCAACATCGAATGGATTACCAATACAGATAGCACCTTCAGCAGACATCCACACGTATTGCCCAGATGCTTCAGCCGCTTTATTGATAGCATCCCAAACGCTTTCGCCGTCTTGTATGCCTGTTTTGGCTCTTAACCAGTTGTCATCTTGCGGTCTAACTCGCCAAGGCAAAGATTGCAAGTCACCATCTTCTATAACAAATTGACGGATAATTTCAAACAACGTCATGTTTTGTTCTTGAGTAATCGGTGCAGATGTATCCAGCAATTGCCCTGCTAAGTCTCGACCAGATATTACGACAGATATCTGCCCACGGCTTACAGTCTGCTGTATTTTATCGATAACACCCACTAATATGGTCTCACGTACCTCTTTGTTTTCGATATCAATCTGGCACACCGCACCACTTTTGACGCTATCTGGCAAATTTGCGATAGTTTTATCTAACCATGCAAATGACCAGCCATCGGCAGGTATGCCAATGTCACTATCAATAGTAATATCGTCCCATTGGCGGCATTCGACATCACCGACGGTCAAGATGATATTGCCAAGACGTTGCAATGTTTGGCTACTATCTGTGCTATCAGTCGTACTTGGCTGATTATCTGACATAAATATTTAACTCAGTACCTGCATTCACCATAGCAGGGTTGACAATGTTTTTATTGAGTTTAAGTAGCTCATCAGTACGGGTGTGGTCAGCATAGAGACGATGAGCTAAAAGCCTTAAAGTCGTATTACGTTTTACTGTATATTGGATAAGTGGCGGCTTTTTATTGACAGCATCATTGGTAAGCTGCTGCAAGATTGCCGCTGCTTGTTTAAGGGCAGCAACCTGCTTACGTGTATCTAATATGATTTTTGGGACATTAATTGTCACGGATGGCTCTGGGTCAATTCGACGAATCAACGTGATAGCGTCATTGATACTTTGACGCACGACATTATTTGCCGTTATTAGCTCTAACGGTGTTAGCACGTTTTGTGCCATGTCTAGCTTGATAAGTTCAAGCACTGTTTGAGATTCTAGTGCCACAGGTAACACAGCACCGACAAAGCGTAGTGGCGCGATATCGGTATCACCAAACATATCACCAATGCTTTTGACTTTATTGATGACTCTGCGCCAGTTTGCCATTGGGTCGGCATCCAGCGGTATATCGTGCATGAGTCCAATCGTATCATTGACAATGCCATTTAGCCAATCAGGCGGGTTAAATAAATCATTGACCTGTTGACCATTGACTTGCAATATCTCTCTGGCACGTTTGATTTCTGCACGAATTCTCTCAGGTATTGTTCGCTTTATTTCAACGGCTTCAGACGTGCTCATTTGTTCAAGCTGCTCTTGATAAACTTCAAGCGTCTCCGCTGGTTTATCAAGTATGACAGCCGTTGGTTGTTCTTCTACCGCTGGGATAGGCGTAGGGATAAACAGCGCTTTGTTGTCACTTGCTGATACTGCAATCACAAAATTAATGTCAATCATGCAGCTATCAACAACATCAGGGTCATGCTTGACACTGTAGTCTAGCACTTGGACATCAAGCGACCCGTAAAGTGGGTGTACCAGTTCGCCTTTGCCTTGCATATCCAAGGCGATAATTAGATTATCTCGGTAAATCTCATAATCTACGCCTTCCAGAAACGCAGTTATCGAATAACGACGTGCGTCATTACCCATATCAGTGACAAAGGCACTGTCACTATAAGGTGACTGCATGATAGCGACAGACTTTGAGCGTGTTTCATTCATCGCCGTGCATTCAAACGGTATTTGTCTGAATGTTGCTTCAAAGAGTGTGTCTTTCCACGCCATGCTTATCTCAATAAAAAACCTGCCAATGTTGCTAGATTGACAGGTTTTGAGTTTGATAGTTAGGTGGCAAGTTTCCGATATTAAACTACTTTAGCCAAAGTGGTATAACCGCCCCCCGCTTCAAATCCACAACTGGGCGAGTAGGGGCAGGTAGGTTATAAAAAGGCACATTCGGTTGTGGATTGGTAATGTTCTGCACGATATTTTGGCTAAAATCAATCGACTTAATCGCATTGGTAGTCTGTTGAATTGCTAGGCGAGTTTGCTGTTGCTCTTGAATCATTTGCTCATATTTGGCTTGGGCGTCTAACGCTTGTTGGGCGTTTTCATTACCCAAAAAGGCAAGCCCTTTAGCAATATATTCGCCTGTTTTATCACCAAAAGCTGTACCCTCAATCAAATGCTCATTAATTGCAGAGCCGATTTCCCAACCCACCATACCTGCAAGACCTAATAATCCTGCTTTTGCTGCCACACTGGAAGCTCCTAGAGCATTGATACCAGTTGTTGCTGAATTCATCGCACCGCCAAGACTGCCAAATCTAGTTATCAAAGTACCAACCGTGGCGGCACCCCCGAGTGCTACTAGACCCACACCTGCTGAATAGGCAGCAGTTGCAAGCCCTTCATGCTGTTGCATAAATCCAGCAAGTTGACTATTAAATGTCGTCAATGCCCCATTCACATTGAGATAGGCTTGATAGTTAATATTCATCTGCTCATTTTGACGAGTTTGATAATTTGCCCATTCATCGCCAGAGAATAATTTATGCAATCCGTCAACTGTACCATCAGCACCGTTTAAGCCATTTAAAATGCGTTCCTTATCACTGCTGCCGTTACGATAAGCCAATGCGGCTTGCAAAGCTTGGCGATCAACTAAAATATTACCGACTTTGGTACCCTGTAACATATCCGCCATTGCAGCAAATTTCATGGCAGCATCTTGAGGTGTTTTGGCAGATTGGGCATCGGATTTGAGTTTTTGGTACTTGCCATTATTTGCCATTTCACGATCAAGGAGCTTCATAAAGGCATCAAGTTTGTTCACGCCTTTGGCGCGTTCACTAAGGGCATAAGTCTCCCAGTCAAACACTTCGCTCTTTTTCTTACCTTTACCCTTGAGCCTTGTTGCATCCCCTTGTCGAATATCAATATTATCACCGATGGCATCAGCAAACTCTTTGGTACTAAGCTTTGCGAGTAAATTGACCACATTGTTCCCAGCCTCATCAGCCGTACCAGCCCCACGCCTTGCCAACTGATTCATGAGTACGATTTGTTTGAGACCCTCTTCCCCTGCATAACCTGCATTTTTAGCAAGCGGTAACTGGCGACTCAGCCATTGCGCCATGTCACTATACTCAAAACCACCTAACTCGCCGCCACGCACCGCCATATCTTGTCCACGTTTGATATCTTTAATACCAAACATCTGTAGTTGCATTGCTACGCTTGCTGCATCAGTAGCATTGGCGCCACTAGCAAAGGCGACCTTCGAGGTGTTAGGTAAAATCTGCCCTAATGTGCGAGTATCATACTGTCCACTGGCTAAAAGTGTATTTGCTGCCTCAAGTACTTGCTCTCGTGTCGCACCACCATCTCTTGATGCCTGCATGACAATACGGTCAATCTGTGCTTTATTAGCAAGACGTTGTTGTATTGATAACCCTTGCCCAGCAGTTGCGGTAGCATTGGCACGAGCAATTTGCTCATCATAACTGCGAGCTGGCTTAATTGCCGTATTAGCCACAGCCGCACCAGCAGCAACACCCCCGACAATAGCGGTGCCAGTATTTAAACC
>CALAPG010000207.1 GCA_937889485.1 uncultured Moraxella sp.
GAGTTCAGACGTGTGCTCTTCCGATCTTACCCCCAATTGGTGAAACTGGCGATAACGCCCTTTTTGCGGCTGCTCATAACGAAACATGGGTCCGATGTACCAAAGTTTTGGGTTATCACCGCGAAGTAGGTTGTGTTCTACCACGGCACGAACGGCGCCTGCGGTTCCCTCTGGGCGCAAGGTGAGCGCAGTGGGTGGGTTTGATTTATCGTAAAAACTGTACATTTCTTTTTCAACAATGTCGGTAGCATCGCCAATGGCTCTGGCAAACAATTGCGTTTCTTCGACAATGGGTAAACGAATTTGTTCAAAACCAAACTGGTCTAGCACCGCGGTCAATGATTGCTCAAGTTGTCGCCATTCACTAGAAGGTCGGGTTTTGTCGGTTTCAATTTGCAAAATGTCATTAAAACCTTTGATGGATTTTAGCATGGTGTATTCCCCAAAATAAAAAGTAATTCATATGATACGGTAATTAACGGGTCGTGAGTTATTTGACCCTTAAAATTTCATTGGCGCGTAGTTTTTCACGCGCTAGCACTTTTGCCCTTACCATGGCTTCTATTTCATCTGCCAATTTTGTGGTGTCAATTAGGTGGCTTTTTTCGCCATTTTGGTACACCAAACTGTTGGGGCTTGCACCTACTACGCCAATGTCTGACTCTTTTGCCTCGCCTGGGCCGTTGACTTTGCAGCCAATCACAGACACATCCATGGGTTCTCGAATATCTTCAAGGCGTTTTTCTAAATCCATCATGACTCGAATCACATCAAATTCTTGGCGAGAACAGCTGGGGCAGGCAATAAAATTAACGCCATTGCTGCGAATGCCTAACGATTTTAGGATGTCAAAACCAATTTTGATTTCTTCTTCGGGCTCGGCAGCTAGCGAGATACGCATGGTGTCACCAATGCCTTCTAGTAACAGCCCCCCAAGCGCAATGGCAGATTTGACCGTGCCTGTGCGATAAACACCTGCTTCAGTCACCCCTAAATGCAGGGGATTGTCCACTTGGGCGGAAATAAGACGGTAGGCATCCATGGTCAAAAAAACGTTGCTTGCTTTGACAGAAATTTTAAATTGGTCAAAGTTATTACGATCTAAAATATCAATATGGCGCATCGCAGATTCAAGCATGGCTTGTCCTGTCGGCTCGCCATATTTTTTTTGAATATCTTTTTCTAAGGATCCTGCATTAACGCCAATGCGCATACTGATACCATGGTGTTTGGCAGCGGCAATAACCTCGCGTACTTTTTGCTCATTGCCAATATTGCCAGGGTTAATTCTTAAACAATCGGCGCCTGCCTCTGCCACTGCCAGTGCAATTTTGTAGTCAAAATGAATATCAGCGACGAGGGGCACACTCACTTGTTGTTTGATCTTTGCAAACGCTGCCACAGAATCCATAGTAGGGGTAGATACGCGCATAAAGTCGGCACCTGCCTCTACGCAGCGATTGATTTGGGCAACCGTGGCTGCCACGTCACACGTATCGGTATTTGTCATACTCTGCACACTAATCGGCGCATCTCCACCAATTGCAACGTTGCCCACATGGATTTGTTTGGTAGGTTTGCGCTGGATGGGATTGTGAGTCGACATATTTATTTCCTAAAGTTGAGCCAAACGGTGCATCAATACAAATTACGGTTTAAGGGTAAAATTGGCTTGATCGTTTTGGGCATAGGTACTAAGTTTGATAGGTTGTTGGTTAAGGTCTAGGCTAACATTGCTGACTTTGTCAATGTTGATATTAAATGGCGCTTGCCCTGTGAGCTTATAGCTGCCTCTGGCTTGCTCGCCTTGCAAAATGGTGTTGCCCGTGGCATCTGTAATGACAATATTGGTTTTATCTTTTACAAATAACTCTAATGCTGCAGGTATGCCTACTTGCGTGGGCGCTGAGGCAGTGCTACTAGCGGCATCGGTGCTAACTGCCACACCTGTGATGGCGGATCCTGTGGCAGGTAAGCCGCTGGCAGTCACGGTATTGGTGGCAATAGCAGAGCCTGCATTGGTCAATGAAGCACCATTGGCTTGGTCTTGGGGGGTAATAGCAGCAACACTACTAGCGCTTTCGGTGGTGGCTGTATCGTTATGGGCTTTTTTAACGGTATTTAAGATAAAAATTGCCAGCGCCAACGTTAATAACACACCGCCAATTATAAATGGATTAATGCGAATATTGGTGCGATTTTCACGGTTAAGCGTGCCCATGGGTTGTAGGGGGGCATTAATCACATTAGCGTATTGTTGTTTTAAGGTGTTTGGGTATTGCGCCTCAAAGCTTTGGATCACCAATTGTGGATCTAGCCCCAAAAAACGCCCGTAGGTAGTCGCAAATCCACGTGCAAACGTTGGCTGGGGTAGTGCCTCAAAATCATTGGATTCTAGCGCCTTGATATAACTTTTTAGAATAAATGTTTTGGCAGTAACGTCATCAATTGACAAGCCTTGTTTTTCGCGCGCCTGTTTAAAACGCTGTCCCAAAAGTTGGGTGGTGTCATGCACAGGCACTGATGGGGATTGATTGTCAGTAGTGTTGCTAGTTTCCATCTTATTTCCAAGTTGAGGTAGGTGTTGAAAGCCCAGAGCGCAGTTGTTTTGCCTCGTCACTTAAGGGAAAACGGTCAAAAAGTTGTTGAGACAGCCGTTGTAGTTCGGCAGAATTGTGGGTAAGTTTTGCCAACCGAATACCCTGTGACAGGGTGCGTGGATCCAAATTATTTTGCCCAATAATTTTGACCAAATCATTATAAAGTTGCTGAGCATCCAACGTCTGTTTGTCTGCCAACAAGATATCGATCAGCTCAGTGCGCGCAATAATGCTTTGGCGATTGGTATCTAGGGCTTTAATAAACGATTGAATGGCGAGCGGTTTATCTTGAATCTTTAATGCGGTACGACCCAAATTTTCAAGGGCACTAGCGCGCCCCTCATAGCCGAGGGCTGCCCCAGCAATCTGAAATTGTCCAATTGCTTCTTGGTTGCGGTTCATTTGTGCCAAATATACGCCATAGTTATTGTGGGCTTGGCTAAATGTTGGGTCTAAGCTAATGGCTTTTTGAAAATGGCTTTCTGCTTTTTGTAGATTGATAGGACTGCCTTCTTGTTGCAATAATACGCCCATCATATCATACGCAGCGGCAGATCTCGGATCCGACTGTAGCGCGCTTTCAAGTTGGCGTTTGGCATCATCTAAGTTATTTTTACGGATATATTCAGCGGCAATGGCGGTACGAATTTTTGCAATTTCTTTGGGATCTTGCTTCCAACGTGAGGGGTCACTAGCCGTCACCGTTTGAGAGGTCACTTGCTGTGTGGTGGTGCAACCACTTATTAGGCTACTGCTTAAAGATAGCGCTACCAGTGCACCAGTTAGCAACCGATTACTAGCGATAGCGATAGATTGATAGCTTGCTAGGTGACCAAGACGAGGATTGCGCGCGGGCGCTTGGTGGGGGGTCAACGGTAACATATCAAACTTACTCTTAATCAAATAATAATCAAATAAATCAAACCAAAAAATCACCTAAACGCTCTGTCAATTACCCTAATTCTTGGGGTGAGGCAAACCAACTTTTGTGACTTAATCCAGCGCTTGGTTCGTTCTTGCGATACTATAACAAAAAAATCAACCGCTGCCTAACTTTGCCATAAATGTTCGCTCTTATTATAGGGCTTAAAATGCCAATAAAACATGGGTATGCCTATTTAGGATTGTAAATTTTTGGCAACTTTTTCTTGCCATTGTTTTGCTCGTCTAGTTTTGTCACTCACTTGTCCCACCAATTGACCACATGCCGCATCGATATCATCGCCTCGTGTCTGACGGATGGTACAGACAAAACCTGCATTATTTAAGATATTGCTAAAAGCGTGGATGCGGTTGTTGCTTGAACGCTGATAGGGCGCATGGGGAAACGGGTTAAATGGGATCAAATTAATTTTGCAAGGTAAATCCTTGAGCAAAGCAACTAATTGCCGCGCGTGTTCGTCCTGATCATTCACCCCACCTAGCATAACATACTCGATGGTTACGTGTTTTTTGTGGCGTGGGTTTTCATCGTAGACATAAGATTTAGCCGCCTTTATCAGCGCGTCAAGGGGGTATTTTTTATTGATCGGTACCAATTCATCGCGCAGAGTGTCGTTGGGGGCATGAAGCGATATCGCCAATGCTACATCAATATCCTTAGCCAAATCATACATCTTTGGCACAATGCCTGAGGTAGACAAGGTTACCCGCCGCTTAGATAGCCCAAATCCAAAGTCATCGAGCATCAATGCCATGCTAGTCACCACGGGGTCATAATTGAGGAGGGGTTCACCCATGCCCATCATGACCACATTGGTTACGCGATTTTCGCGCTCACTAACGGGCACATTTTCCATATAAGACTGGTTGGCCACCCAAAGTTGACCAATGATTTCGCTTGCCGATAGGTCACGCTCAAAACCTTGTTTACCTGTGCTACAAAATGAGCAGTCAAGAGCGCAGCCCACCTGCGATGAAATACACAAGGTTTTGCGTCCAAACTGTTTGTTGTCATCGGCGGGGATAAGCACAGTTTCAACCAATGAGCCACCTGCCACCTCAAATACCCATTTGCGGGTGCCATCGTCGCTAAATTGTTTAAATTTGACCGCAGGAGGCGTGATGGTGGCAGTAAGGGAAAGTTTTTCTTGCAGTTTTTTTGATAAGTTGGTCATCTGATAAAAATCAGTCACCCCAAATTGGTAAATCCATTTCATGACTTGGGTTGCCCGAAATGGTTTTTCACCCAAATCGGCAAAAAATTGCGTGAGTGCAAGCTTGCTCATGCCCAGCAGATTGGTTTTGGTGGTAAGTTCAAGGTCATTAGCAAGGTGGTAAGATTGTACAACAGGTATTTTGGTCATGATAGATCAAGGGAGATGACAAATGAAACCCACCATTATACCCAAAACATGACCAAAAGTCATGAGGTAACACAGTGCCAACCGTCAAATAAGCCACCCAGTGTGCCGCTTGTGCCAACAAACCGTGATAAGAGGAAGCAGCCAATTGACCAATCTGCTAAAATAGCGGTTTTAATCACGTTTTAATCAAAATAGTATCCAATGCCAAACACACATTTTTTACTTTCTCCCTTACAAATTGGCAATCAAACCATTGCCAACCGCTTGATTGTTGCGCCGATGGCAGGGGTCACTGATAACCCGTTTCGCCGACTTTGTAAGTCATTTGGCGCAGGGCATGCAGTGAGTGAAATGATGACCTCTGACGCCACGTTATTTGCCCACCATAAAACTTTGTATCGTGCCAATTTTACAGGCGAAATCGCCCCTATTTCGGCACAAATTGCTGGTTCTGATCCCCAAAAGTTGGCTGAAGCTGCCCGTTATCAAGTAGAAAATGGCGCCCAAATTGTGGACATTAATATGGGTTGTCCTGCCAAAAAAGTATGCAAAAAATTGGCAGGTTCGGCGCTATTACAAGATGAAGACTTGGTCAAACGGCTATTAGATGCTACGGTAAACGCAGTTGACGTCCCTGTTACCCTTAAAACACGGTTAGGCTATGCCAATGGTGAAGAAAATATTTTACGCGTGGCAAAAATGGCACAGGATGCAGGTATTGCTGCCATCGCGATCCATGGACGTACCCGTGAAGACAAGTATTTGGGCACCGCGCGTTATGAGCTAATTAAAGCGGTTAAAGATAGCCTTCATATCCCTGTGATTGTGAATGGTGATATCGATAGCGCTCAAAAAGCCAAGGCAGTGTTGGCGCAAACGGGGGCAGATGCCATTATGATAGGACGCGCGGCGCAGGGGCAGCCATGGATTTTTCGGGACATTGCCCACTATTTGACCACAGGCGAAATTTTGCCGCCGCCTTCCATCCAGCAGTTACGTGACATTGTACTTAGCCACCTACAAGAGCTTTATGCATTTTATGGGGAATATTCAGGCTGCCGTATCGCTCGTAAGCACATCGCTTGGTATACCACAGGCATTGCCAATGCCAACGCATTTCGCCAAGCGATGTATGAGCAAGATACCACCGCGGGGCAGTTTAAAGCGGTCTCACATTTTTTGAACCATGCCCATTTTGACCACGGTAACCAGAGGTAATCAAAGGTAGTCATGGTTGTTGATGCGCGTTAAACAAGGTTTTTGGCAGGTTCCAGTTTGTCAAAAAACTGGATTTTTTGCTAAATAACTCGCTTGGTTTGTGTCTTATTGAGCTCACGGCATTTGTCGATATAAGCGCTGGCAAGCTGCTCGTGCTGCTCGTTTGTTAGTTGCGCCATCAATTGGGGAAAAATGTGCGTTTCTTCATGCTCCATGTGGCGAGTGATTTTCTCGCATAGCGCTTTAAATAGCTGTTGGTGCTGATTAATGAGTGTCTCATCTTCAGGTAATAAGGCAATATCTTCAATAAAGCTTTCAAAATCATGGTGTTCATGCACGGCAAATTCTAGGGCACGCTCGGTATCGCGGTGAGCCGTTTTGCCCGAGTTTTGCATCACTTGAAATGCCACGTACTCTTCGGCTTGCTCATGGATCAAAAAATGCTGCCATAGTTGTTCAAAATACACCACTTGTTGTGGGTAATCTTGGGCAGATAATAGCTGTTCGCCAATTTGGGCAATCTGGCGGTGGCTATGTAGCAATACGTCATTTAGCGTCATATATATAATCCTTTAAACCGACTTTTTTCAAACTGCTAGCAACTTTACTAGCAAGATAGGCTAACACGGTACCCGTTGTGCTTTTTTGAGCGCAGCACAGATTGTTAGCCAATCGCTAAGCATATTCTACGCTATTTTTTTGTCAAAGGTTGATGGCGAATTGCCCAAGATTGATGAATGGGCTTTTTAAGGTCATAATCGAAACCAATGGTGTGTTTGGTCAGGGTTTCGACATGGTAACGCTGCAAAATCTCGTCATCTAGCGCAAATTTGGTAAAGTTGTTGGAGAAATATAACACCCCTTCACTTGAAAGGCGGTTCATGGCGCGGTTAATTAATGGCACATGGTCACGCTGCACATCAAACGTACCTTGGAATTTTTTCGAGTTTGAGAAAGTCGGTGGGTCGATAAAAATCACATCGTACTGCTCAGTGTTACTCTTAATCCACTCAAAAATATCTTGCGCAATAAACTGATAACCACTGGTATCCGGCAAACCATTTAATGCAAAGTTTCTGCGTCCCCAATCCAAGTAGTTTTGTGACAAGTCAACTGAGGTGACGGCTTTGGCGCCACCCAATGCCGCATGCACACTGGCGGTACAGGTATAGGCAAATAGGTTTAGCACGGTTTTACCACGGCTATTTTCTGCGATGATTTTACGGATACTGCGATGGTCTAGGAAAAGACCCGTATCCAAGTAGTCGCTGAAGTTGACCAAGAAATAGGCGCGTTGGTTGTTTGCCGTTGGCTCGCTGACCACATAGAATTTGCCCGAATTGGCTTTTTTCTCGTATTGCTCATTGCCAGACTGGCGGGCGCGGGTCTTGATAAACACCTGCTCGCGGTTGACTTGCAATGCTTCACGCACACCATGGAGGGCTAGATTAAAGCGTTTTTTAGCGGTTTCAGGTGGGATAGATTTTGGTGCGGCATATTCTTGCACATGGACAAATTCGCCATATACATCGACCGCGACTTTGAAGTCGGGCAAATCCGCATCGTATACGCGCAAGTTAGTCACGCCTTGTTTGTTGGCAAGTTTGCGTAAGTTGCCCAAGTTCTTTTGCAAGCGATTGATAAAATCTTGGCCTTCTTCCACTTGAATTTCGCGTTTTTCAAAGCGGGTAATCAGCGGGGTATCTTTGCTTTTTAGTAGCTCACCATAGCGAAAATACACCACGATAGCACCATTGTGACAACGCAAGGTTTTTGGCTCAGCAATCGGCAATACGTCCGCTTGCTCGACTTTGGCCGCCAATACGCCTAGGGTGACATCAGCAGGACTTGCGAC
>CALAPG010000208.1 GCA_937889485.1 uncultured Moraxella sp.
GTTGATGCGGTGCTTGGGGTATATGAGTGGGAACAAAAAATCACCCAGCCACTGATTTATGACATTGAAATGGTGGGTTGTCAGCGCCAAGCAGCACAGAGTGATGCCATAGAAGATGCGATCAATTATAAAAGTGTCAGCGAACGGGTTGCAGAAGTGAGTTTGGCAAATAAAGTGGCTTTGCTAGAACGCTTGGCGCAGCTGGTGGCAGAGATGATTTTGACCGAATTTGCACCTGATAAGGTGGTGGTTACAATTCATAAGCCCACTGCTATTCAGCAAGCAGAGAGTGTGGGGGTCAAAATTATTCGTTTTCAGCCTAACTGAGCCAGTTGAATATGGAAAAAACCCGTATAGAAACCTTGTCTGTGGCGCCGCAGGATTTTTTGGTCACGGCATGCCTGTTGTCATTAGCCAGTAATGTATCAGCAGCACAAAATCTTGCGCTTGCCCACGCCCAGCTTAAAAAGCTTGGCAAGCTGCAAGTTAGTCAAAACTTGATTAGTGCAGCAGCGGCAAAAAACCAAAGCACACTCAACCAAGATGCGTGGTTTATACCCGATTATCACAATCAAATGGCTTATCTAGCCCTTGCCAAGCCCATGATTTATTTGGACTTAGTAGCTTTGACCAAAAATATTGAGCAGCAAGCCAGCCGCCAAGCGTTTGCCAAGCCCTTGGTAGCGCTTGATGTGGATATCATTGCAATTAAGCCACAGTTAGCGCGGTGTAGCGGGCAGGATGAACACCACATGGAATTTTTGCCCTTGAATGATGGCTGGCTTGGTATCGCAAGACGCTTGCCGTTAGCCAGCTATGATTGGGCGTGTTATACGTCGCTCATGGTTGAACAGCAGGGGCAGTGGCTGCCGCTGCTGACGGCGCGCCACGCCCCAGTATTTTGTGTCGAGTCTGACTTATTAGGGCAGTAAAAATTCGCTAGTCATCATCGTGATCACCCTCGCTTTCAATGCCTAGTTTTTTCATGCGATAACGCAATGAGCGAAACGAGGTATTGAGAAGCTTGGCGGCTTGGGTTTTATTCCAGCCGCTATGGTTGAGGGCGGTCAAAATCACTTGGCGTTCTTGATTAATCAGGTATTCTTCAAGCCCTTCTTTGGGGAGGGTTGCCTGCAAATTTTTTGAAGAAAGCGCTAAGTCAGCGGTGGTATCAGGTGTATGAGGGTGCGATGCAGTCTGTCTTGCAAGAATAGTGTCGGCAGGGGGTTTTTCTGCTAGAGAATGAACATTGACGGCGGGCTTGACTACTACTTGACCTGCAAATACCCCACGCCCATAATGGTGACTTACCGCTCCATGAGGCGCTGCCAGCACAGGTTGTTGGTTAGTTTTTTCTGGCATGGCGGCAGAGGTGCCAACTAGACACCGCTCAGGCATTGCTGATGTTTGACATGCGACATCGGGTAAATATAAGTGACTAGATTCAATGGTAGTGCTGTCCGATAGGGTGATGGCACGTTCCAAAATATTGCGCAGTTCGCGCACGTTGCCTGCATAGTGATGCTGCATCAAACGGGCGGCAGCTGCTTCAGATAGTGTGGGCGTGGCTTCAAGCCCCCAATCTTTGGCAATGACCTGTAAAAAGTGGTTGGCAAGCAATAAAATATCATCCGTTCGTTCATTTAGGCTAGGCAGTTTCACTTCAATGACATTAATTCGGTAATAAAGATCTTGCCGAAACGCGCCTGTTTCTACCAATTTTGCCAAGTTCTTATGGGTTGCCGATAACAAACGCACGTCTACGGCAATTTCTTGCATGCCGCCTATGGGTCGTACTTTTTTCTCTTGAATAGCGCGAAGCAATTTGACTTGCATGGCTAATGGTAAGTCTGCCACCTCATCTAAAAACAAAGTACCGCCATCACAAGCTTCAAACAATCCCTTTTTGTCGAGAGCCCCTGTATAACTCCCCTTGCTGGTCCCAAAAAATATGCTTTCTAAAAGGTTTTC
>CALAPG010000209.1 GCA_937889485.1 uncultured Moraxella sp.
CTTGGCAGAAAACAACATCAATATTCAAATGATTTCTACCAGTGAAATCAAAATCTCGGTACTTATTCAAGAAGAGCAACTAGAAACCGCCGTAAAAGCGCTACATACGGCGTTTGGTCTAGACCGCGAAGATGGCGAAAGCAAGGTTGCAGGTTTATAATAATTTTGTAATTTTAGCAGTAAAAAAGGGTTAATATCCCCGTTAGTGTGGGTATTAGCCTTTTTTATTTTGGCATTTGGTTTATAATAAAGTTTTATCTACTGGGCACATAGCAACCAATCCATTCCAATCCGCTCATGATAGATTTATATTCATATCATGGGTGTTATCCGTATCATTGGGCAATGATACATGATAAGATATTTAGCAAATTCAACAAGAATACACTAAATAATCATCATAGGATTGTGATGGCATTTGTTGCGACATAAGGAGTGTGACGCATGTTAATTTTGACTCGCCGCGTGGGCGAAACATTAATGATTGGTGATGAGGTGAGTGTCACTGTACTGGGTGTAAAAGGCAACCAAGTACGTCTTGGGGTCAATGCCCCCAAAGATATTGCAGTTCACCGTGAAGAGATTTATCAGCGTATCTTACACGAAAGAACGGGGCACGAACCCATGGGCTTTGACAGCCCCGCCAACGACTATCTTAGCAATGACCGAGGCAGTTTTTCAGCAGGGCATGAAAAATTTCCCCAAGAACGTGCAAAACCCGCTCACCCACAAGGGCGTGGTGCAAACTCGCAAATGCACCATTTAGAAAACCGTGGTTTTGGTCAGACGACCAATAATTTTAACCCAGCGTTTGACCCGTTTGAAGACGATTACTTTAATCGTTAATACAAACTAGTGATTCAGCTTTTATGGGTTATTGATTTTGTCTGAACTATAGCTCTAAGTCATTAACAATTAACCTGATACAGTGAGCGATACATGAGCGCCATCGACAAACTTGAATTGTCTAAACTCTTAGCCAACATTGATAACAAATCTATGGATTTTGCGTCAGTGCTTGCCACAATTGATAGCCATTATCACTATCAACCCACTGCTTTTGTCAATGGTGAAGTACACAACGCCGCGGGCGAAAATGAGGGCAGTGCCAAGGTATTTGGTTTTGCACTACTTAATCATTTGACCCAGCTTGACACGCTAAAGCTATTTGCTGAGCATTATGCCAGTGTTAAAGCTGACCCAAAAGGCAACAACCACGCCAATATT
>CALAPG010000210.1 GCA_937889485.1 uncultured Moraxella sp.
AGACTTGCCAGCATAGCAAACACCTCACGTGACTGCTTACCAAAGCGAGATAACAAGGTGTGCCCGTAGTCTTTTAGATAAATAGCATGTGGGTTATCTAATTGCTGCTGCACCAGCCACGTTTTATCTACAATATCTGCCCAAAACTGCTCAGAGGGGTTAAAGTGCAAAATAGTCACATCCGTGAGTGTACCCAACCTTTGTAAATCCAATAACTCACTGGGCGGTAGCTGCTGCAACGTGAATAAAAATATTTGTTTGGGCAACTTATTGCGACATTGTTTGGCAATATCCCCATCTTGGTGATACAGCGCCTGCCAAAACTGCTCATGAATTTGCTCACGGTAGCGGTAATCATCATCAAACAGATTAAGCCACAAAAAACGCTGCGCCGCTTCTAGCTGCTCATAGTGCTCAATCAACCAATCAGGGGTATAAATCGCTTGCTCGCCCTCACGGTCATTTAGGCGGTTGTGACGGGCATCTTTTTGTGCAATCATCTCTGCCACGGGCAGTCGCGTGTTTTGTCCCCAAGCTGCCAACCACTGCGGGCGGTATGTCATATAACGGCTCAGCATGGCTGCCATATCATTGGCAAGCTGCCAAATACGTTGCTCAAAGGTCTGCAAAAGCGCATCTTGATTGATATCATCGCTGGATAGCCATGTTTGCTGATTTGCCCAGCCGCTATCGCCATCGGCTCCCATGCCTGTATTAAGTGGCGTATTGATTTGTGACTGGGTCTCTAACAATGGCGCCAAAAAAGGATAAAATGGGTGGTGTTGGTTTTGACTAATCAAGGTTTGATTGTTTAATAAAAAGCCAAAAATCTGCCATTGCATCACACTTTTTGACAGCATAGCAACCTCAGGTACCTCCAGCACATTTTTATGGTAACGCCCATAAGTGCGCAATACCCGCTGCATCAGCCCCAAAAAATAGCGTCCCCAAAATTCGGTCGTCACCAAGGTACTAATACCTGCTTGGTCTGCCACTTGTTTTTTTAGCCATTCGCCCATCACTTTAGACGGCACAATGACCTGAAATGGCTCAAACACTGATTGGCGCTGGGTGGGATGGGTATAAGCTTTGATCAAATGGGTGAACAATTGTTCTACTTGATTACTTTGAATAATTTTTAGCATAAAAAAGCACGGCTCAGCAGACGATCAGCAAATAAAAGCGGTCAACAATTATAGCACTTTAAGGGTAACTTCGCTGTTATAAGCAAGCAAACTGTGATAAATTAATTTTAGGTATTGACCCACAATCTAGCCCTTGCCCACATAAGGCTTACTCATGAAGCAAGGCACAGGTTTGGGGATATTTTTTGTTGATTGACTATGATTTGGGTAGTGTATGCGCCGTTCTATTGACGTTATTTTTAGACATCCTGTCAAAAAGTTTACTGTACTTTATCAAAATGGTCAGTTATGGCAACTGCCAAAGGTTGATTTTGATAGCCAATCATTACAATATAAAAAACCCTATCGCGGTAGCCGCACCCAAATATTTGTGGCTGCCAACCAACAACTAGATCCTAACGACACAGCATTGGCGGCGCAATTGTTCACCATTGACCTGCCAAATGCGATTGTCGGACGCAATGTCGATGAGTTTGACAATTGGTGGCGCCACAACCAGTTTCGCTATCAGCGCATTATTGCCGCACAGTCTCAGCCCGAACCACACAAAACACCGCAACTGGCAAGCCAAGACAGCCCAAATAAAACAGAGCCACCATCAGCGCCGCTAACCGCCACGGTGGTTGCATCCTCGTCTGCAAGCCTTGATGACTTGTTAGATGATATGCTAGCAGATTTAATGAAACCATAAAATAAAACCACGATTGGCTGCGGTTAGGTAATGGCTGCGACAATCACTATTTGATAGACAAATTTTTGTTATTTTGTGACTTGCGATAATAGATTTGATACGCGCTTGCCAAACTTAACACAATCACAATGGGCAAAATCAAGGTCAAATATTTAAAATGCAGATACCCAAATGCCCCCACCACACCGCCGCCACAAAAGCTATACCAAATCATGGACTGAAACACAAACATCTTTTTATTGACTTGTCGACCTGCTAGCCAATTGCCCAGCGCCGACCCCATATCCGAAGTCAATCCTGTCAAATGGGTGGTACGAATCACCGCGCCGCTATAGGTTGCCACCATGGCATTTTGAAGACCACACGCCATGGCTGAAAACACTTGCCCCCAAAAGGACTGTACACTAAAAAGCAGCAGCGCCACGGTTAACAAACACGCTTCAATCAGCAGTGCCACCCCATAGCGTCGCCCTGCTTTTAGCGCCGTACTCCCCACCACAAAGCCACTGATGGTGGCGCCAAATAAAAATGACAACAGCACCACACACACCATTGCCATTTGGGTAAATTCACCCTTGGCAAAGGCTGAAGCAAACAAAGTAACATTGCCTGTCACATGCGACGCTGATAAATGGGTAAACCCCACCAATGCCGTGCTATTAATACACCCTGCATTAAACGCCAATACACAGCCGCCCCACAAAATCCACTTGGGTAATTTATTAATCATGTTGCAATGCCCTAAGCCATTTTATAATGCAAAAAATACAATACCAAAAATAGTACTGCTAAACGAGCATGGGTGCAATGACAACCGCCATAAAAAAAGGACAACCGATCTAGTTATCCTTTTTTTTAAAAAAAATGCGCAAGAATCGTCTATCATCAAGACTCATCGCAGGCTTGCATCATTACTTGCTCACTAAGCGCAACGGTGTTAAAGCCTGCATCCACAAACAAAATCTCGCCCGTAATTCCCGATGCCCACGGTGATAATAAAAATAGCGCGGCATTGCCCACTTCTTCAATATTAACATTACGCTGTAACGGTGACATCTTGGCATTGGTATCTAGCATCTTACGAAACGACTTGATACCACTGGCAGCCAATGTCCGAATCGGACCCGCTGAGATTCCATTGACGCGGATGCCTTCTGCACCCATGGCACTGGCAAGATAACGGATACTTGCCTCAAGACTGGCTTTGGCAAGCCCCATCACATTGTAGTTGGGCAACACATGGATACTGCCTTCATACGTCAAAGTCAGTAATGAGCCTTGACGCATGGCAAGTAGCGCGCGGCTGGCTTTGGCAAGTGCCACAAAGCTATAACTACTCACATCATGAGCAATCGCAAACCCCTCACGGGTGGTGACCTCGGCAAAGTCACCGTCTAGCTGATCGGCAGGGGCAAAACCAATGGCGTGCACCACCCCATCAATGCCATCTGACCAGTGCGCTGCTACCGCCTCAAAACATGCGGCAATCTCACTATCTGATGCCACATCACACGGCAATACCAGCTCTGCCCCAAAGGCTTCGGCTGCCATATCTACCCGCTTTTTCATTTTTTCATTGGGAT
>CALAPG010000211.1 GCA_937889485.1 uncultured Moraxella sp.
TATTTTCCGCATCCACTACGAGCATAGCTCTCCGTCTTGCACTCGGGCAAAGCAGGGCTATGCCTGAAGTGGAATCGCCTGTCGTGCCGACTGAGGCAGCAAGTCCAGACTGTTTAAGCCGTTCACCGTATTTAATCGATAGGTACTGACTACCTTTGTCGCTGTGATAAATTACGCCTTTTGGTCTACCACGAGCATCTAACGCTTGATTTAATTCTTTGATAGCAACGGTTTACATGAGTTTTGTTGAATCGCAAAATTAGCCATTGATTTTCTGGTACAAAAACCACATGATAGTGACATTATTTCATGTGCGTTTTATCTATTTGAGCGTTGCCTTGATAGACGCGGCAATTTCCTAATCTATTCTTTCCTAGCGTTTGCTCACAGCATTATTGCTAGACAACGCTGTCATTTTGTTTTTTGATCAATCTAATTTGTGTTTATGAAAAATACCAAAACTTGTTTAGTAACTACGGCAGATTGTCATGCGACTGCCACAATTGCGCCGCCCCACCTCAAAGCGGTAGCCGTTGAACACTTGCGCCGTTATACCGACCCCAAAAAACTTCCCACAAGCAGTGATCATAGCGCACAACCCGTGGTTGGTTTTGGGCAAGAACGGGCTTGCAAAGCCATTGCGACCGCGCTTGATATCCATGCCAATGGTTATCATATCTTTGCGGCGGGTGAAAATGGGCTGGGTAAGCGCACGTTGATTACGCGTTTATTACAGCAATACGTCAAACAGCAACCCACACCAAGCGACTGGGTGTATGTCCATAATTTTGTGGAAGCGCGTACGCCACTAGCGTTAGCACTACCTGCAGGTATGGGGCAGCAGCTTGCCGATGATGTCAAAAATTTTTGGCTTGCCACCAAACGTCAGCTCAACCAACGTTTTCGTAGTGAGCATTATCAAAGCAAAGTAGAAGCCATTAAAAATGAGATTAGTCTTCGAGAAGAGCAGGTTTATAACGCACTGCACGAGGAAGGCAAGCAATATTCTTTGGCATTAACACTGCGCCCATCAGACAATAAGCCTATTTTTATCCAGTCTGATTTTAGCCAAGCCGATACTGACAATACAGAAGGTGAAGAGGCAACCAGTGAACCACTGTCTGCACCCCCAACGTCTGTTAAGCCGCCATTGATTGCTAAGCATAAGGCACCCACCACCCCACCGCCACCAGATGGCAGCATCACGGCAAAATTGTCTACTTTGGCAGCACCCAGCCACGCCAGCGCTCAAGCGGGGTTTGGGCTAAGTCCCAAATCAGCATATGTCGCCAATTATCAAGACAAAAATCACATGCAAAAGCGGCTAAGTCAGCTAACTGTTGAGCTTGAGCAGATTGAAGATGAGGCAAATCACACCTTACAAGCACTGCATCACTCTTTAACGCGGCGCACGTTAAAGCCTTTAATCAAACCACTATTGGATAAATACGCG
>CALAPG010000212.1 GCA_937889485.1 uncultured Moraxella sp.
CATACGAGATACCACTGTGTGACTGGAGTTCAGACGTGTGCTCTTCCGATCTAGTAAAGGTGAATCAAGCAAATGTTTTGGCAAAATAATAGGCATCATACGGGTAAATAACGTCACCCCCGCCATTGCCAATATTGCCACCAGCAAATAAAAATCAAAAGATCCTAAAGCCATAAAAATGTGTCCAATAGCGTTAAAAAAATTGACAGCTCGCCACTCAAAAAAACAATCACCTACCCATTACCGCCATGTTTTTTGGGCAAATAAAAATACACCACAATCAGCCCCAAACTAAAACAAATTGCCGCTAACAATAGCCAATTAGGCGTAAATATCATAGCCATGATAAATGCCAACATCGCAATCATAATAGGATAATAAGCTTTAATCACTTTAAACTGCTCATAAGCCAAAATCGCAAACAAGCACACCAACGCAAAATCTAAATGTGGAACCAAATCATTTAAACCCGCCCCAATCAAAAGCCCCAACACCGTACCTGTAATCCAATAAGAATGATTAAGCAAACTAATAGGCAGCATCAAGGCTTGCCGTTTTTCGGGTGCTAACGTGGTAAGGACAGAAAAAGTTTCATCGGTTAAAGCAAATAAACAATAAAATTTTGCCAACGTATGGGTGGGTAACTGCTTTAACAGTGGGATAGCATAAAATGCATGGCGCAGATTAATGGCTAAAATATTACTACTAATAGTAGCAATACCTACACCCCCTGATAACAGTGGAATAGACGCATATTGCCCTGCACCTGCATAAAAAACCACACTCGAAAAAATCGCTGCCCAAATGGGCAACTTTGCTGCCACAAACAGAACCCCAAAGGCGATACCTGCTGGCAAATAACCCATTGCCACGGGGACACTAAGGCTAAATGCCTGACGCCACAACCCCGTATCGAGCTGCCCCAATCTAGAAAACATGAACAAAATACCACTCCAAATAAAAAATACCCTAACAAAGTAGGGTATTTTATCAGCCATTAATCTTATTTATCAACCAATGGCGCATGACGGTCTTCAAAAATCACTTCTTCTTCCACAAACTCGGGCTTAACATCCACAATAAAGTCTTTACGAGACATTCCCATCCACAATGGAATCGCACTAGCGATATAAACTGAAGAAAAAGTACCTAACACCAAACCAATCAGCAGCGCAACTGAGAACCAATGTAGACTTTCTCCGCCCAGTAACAACATGGCAAGCACCACCAGTAGCACTGTAGAAATAGTCATAATGGTACGTCTCAACGTTTCAGTCAAAGACAAATTGACGATTTGGCGAGGCGTGGCACCGCGTACCCGTCTAAAATTCTCACGAATACGGTCAAACACCACAATCGTATCATTTAAAGAATAACCAATAAGCGACAAAATTGCCGCCAAAACGGTCAAATCAAATGTCCAGCCAAATAATGCAAAAATCCCCACGGTGATGATACTGTCATGAAACAGCGCCAATACCGCCCCTAATGCCAATTTGGCTTGAAAGCGTACCATCACATAAAAGAACATACAAAACAATGCCAACGCCAATGCGCCAATGGAACTAAAATAAATTTCATTACCAACTTGGCTGCCTACCACATCAATATTTTTAATAGTGGCATTGTTATTGGGCAAATCTAACGCGGTGTCTAAAGTAGCAGATAACCCCTCAATCTGTTGTTGTGGGGGTAACCGCACCAACACTTCCTTATTGCTGCCCAAATATTGCACCACACTGTCATTAATCTTATGACTTGCCAAAGTTGACTGTACTTGAGCTTGCTGCACAGGCTGATCATAAACGACCGTGGCGGACACCCCACCTGTAAAATCCAAACCTAAATTCAAACCCTGGGTGACAATAGCCGCCAAACCCACCAATGTCAAAATGACTGAAATCACCGCAAAAGGCTTAGCAACTTTGATAAAATCAATGATTTTGCGTCCCGCGAAAGCCTTCTCACCGCCAAAATCATCGGCAGAAAATTGACCACCACTTGCAGAAACTAATTCTGGCGTGGCTACGGCACCTTCCACCTTGGCATTGGTGGGTGATTTTGCTAAATTTTTATTCACCCCTTTACCATTGCGGCGAGGGGTTTTGCGTAGCGACTGGTTGCCATCCTCGCTATGACGTACGCCCAACGCCGAAAGTTTTTGTTCAGCCTCTAGTGGATCGTGGTTGTTTGCATTGTCTAAATTATCATCACGCATCAAAAGCTCCTTAACCAATGCTTAGGCGTTTGACAGTTTTACGATAACCGTAAGCCAGTTGTACTAGCGCACGAGTGACTGTCACTGAGGTGAAAATTGAACTGGCAATACCAATAGCGAGCGTCACCGCAAAGCCTTTGATAGGGCCTGTGCCGATAGCAAACAAAATAAATGCCACGATTAATGTGGTGAGCTGCGCATCAAAAATACTGGTAAATGCACGGTTAAAACCCGCAATAATCGCTGATTTTGGTCTAGCACCATTGCTAAGCTCTTCTCGAATGCGTTCAAAAATTAAGACGTTGGCGTCAACTGCCATACCAATGGTGAGCACAATTCCTGCAATACCAGGCAAGCTTAGTGCCGAACCCAATAGCGACATGACTGCCAAAATAATCATGAGGTTAAATACCAACGCTAGATTGGCAATTAAACCAAATAACCGATAAAAAATAATCATGAATAAAAATACCAATAAATAACCGACTTGGGTAGAAAATACGCCTTTTTTGATATTATCTTGACCCAGTGACGGCCCAATCGTGCGCTCTTCCACAAAATACATAGGCGCCGCTAATGCCCCTGCACGCAGCAATAATGCAAGCTCAGATGCTTCAGCATTGCTATCTAACCCTGTTATTTGGAAAGTAGAACCAAATACCCCTTGAATGGTGGCTTGGTTAATGATGCGGCTTTCTGCATAAGGAGTACGAACTTCTTTGGTTTGTCCTGTGGCAGCGTCTTTTTCAAAGGTCACACGCTGTTTATTTTCAATAAACAGTACTGCCATTTGCTTGCCCACCGATTTTGCGGTTGTGCTTTGCATAAGGCGACCACCCGCTGTATCTAGAGTGATACTGACTTGAGGGCGCCCATTTTGATCCATACTGGCTTGGGCATTTTGTACATTTCGTCCCGTCACCACAGGTTGGCGCTCTAATAAAGTTTTTTGTGGACTATCTACTTGACCAAAAGAATAAGCTTCTGTGCCTGCAGGTAACACACCTGTTGGATTGGCTTTAAAAGCATTGTTCTGCTCAGCCACCATACGAAACTCTAAGTTCGCTGTGCGACCAATGACGCGTTTGGCTTCTGCGGTGTCTTGCACGCCAGGTAATTCCACTACAATGCGGTTTGCCCCTTGTGATTGCACTACAGCTTCTGCTACGCCTAGCTCATTGATACGGTTGCGAAGCGTTGTCAAGTTTTGGTTAACGGCGTCCTGTGATATTTGTGAAATTGCCGCTTCGGTGAGGGTCATTTCGATGGCAGCGCCTTGATCATTGATCATAGGCTGCAATTGATAAGTGGTACCAAAACGGTTACGCAGCATATTAATGGCTTGGTCGCGCGCCTTGCTGTCGGCAAAATTAATGGTTAGCCCGTTTTGTTTGTTTTGTAGGTTGGTAACGGCAATTTTTTGGGTGCGTAGTTCGGTACGAATATCACGACTCAAGTTTTCTAAGCGCTGTGAAACAGTCTTACTCATATCCACTTCGAGTACAAAACGTACCCCACCGCGCAAGTCCAGCCCTAATTTAATCGGATTACCGCCTATTTTGCGTAGCCACTCTGGGGTAGTCTGTGCCAAATTGAGTGCGACCACATAGTTATTGCCCAATTTTTCTTTGAGGACTTGTTGCGCTTTAATTTGGGTTTCGGTTGACTCATCACCAATTCGTAATAGTGCGGATTTGCCATCAAAATTGTTATTTTTGGTGGGAATACCAGCAGCGTCCAAAATGCTTTGTGCTTCTGTTAGCACATCATTAGTTAGGGTGGTACTGGCAGAGGCTCCCGTGATCTGAACGGCAGGTTTGTCAGGGTATAAATTGGGGAGCGCGTACAAAGTGCTTAGTAGCAGCACAATGCTGATCAAAAAATATTTCCAAGCAGGGTAGTGCATAATCTTGACTTCTTAGGTTAACGTGATATTCAACGCAAGCAACGCCGATAACAAGCCAGCCAAACTAAGGTATTTGGTTTAACTAAGGTATTTGATAGGCATCAAACCTAGTTCGCAATCCGCTGAGTTTAGCCAGTTTTTTGATCGGTAACGATTATTTTAGACTATCAATGGTACCAACAGGTAAAACAGAAATGATAGCGGCACGCTGCACCATCACATCTTGGCTATTATTGAGCGCAATTACCGCATAATCGCCTTGGATTTTTTTAATCTTACCCATTAAACCACCGGCAAATACCACTTCATTGCCTTCTTTCATCGCATCAATCATTTGGCGATGCTCTTTATTACGGCGACTTTGGGGACGAATGATCATAAAATAAAAAATAGCAAAAAATGCCACAGGCAATAATAACTGCATGAGCATTGACGAACCTGTCGCTGCGGCGTCTGCTGCTGCCCCTTCTGCATGAGCTGATTGAATAAACCCGAAAATAGTAGCAAATAACATGGTTGAGTTTTCCTTAATTTAAGGTTTTAATGGTAGATTTATTGAAAAATAACCTGTAATAATACCCGATTTTACCTTATTAATAAATCATTATGCATAACCCTGCATTAAAATTAATGCTATCCTGCATTAAAACTCATTCTATTATGCACACATTGCGGTAGGGGTTACTAAATAGCAACTATAACAAAGCGCATTACAAAATAAGCACTTTGAGATAACATGGGGCGGTTTAGACACTAGCAACTGAAAAACCATTAACAGACACATTGACTAAAAAACCCCATAGCTTGTATGACCCTCACCATTTTATGCCAAACCATTAATAAATGAGTAACAATCAGTCTAA
Organism: uncultured Moraxella sp.; assembly: GCA_937889485.1. Taxonomy (GTDB): domain Bacteria; phylum Pseudomonadota; class Gammaproteobacteria; order Pseudomonadales; family Moraxellaceae; genus Faucicola. The sequence continues at coordinate 4,988 of CALAPG010000212.1, forward strand.
AATGCTGTGATATGCTTAGTTGTAACAAATTATTTCATATAGCCGTTAAAACCTAGCTGTTAAAATCTAGCGGTTAAAGCTAAAATAGTGACTGTAAGGAAATTACGATGTCCTCAAATGTGATCAAAAATATACCTCGCATCTTGCCAAAGAAAAACCGCGCATCCTCTACACTGAGTGCTTTTGGTCTGTTGTCAGCTATGGCAGTGGGTATGATAAACCCCGCTCAAGCAGAAATTACCCCAAAAGAAGTGGAAAAATACGCGGCTGCGATGACCGCTGCTGCCAATGCCAAAAGTATGACAAGGGTTGGTAATTTGGTAGCAGAGGATGCGCTGATTTCTGTATCTCGAAAAGGCAAATCTAGTACCCTTAATAAGTCCAATTATTTGAATTTGATCTATGCCAAGTTCTGTAGTTTTGTGACGTTGTAATATTAGATGTTGAGAATCTAATATCTTCATCAGCAATAACACC
>CALAPG010000213.1 GCA_937889485.1 uncultured Moraxella sp.
GAACATTATTAATGTGGCAGGTATTGTGGTGTTGGTGCCTATTTTAATGTTTTATTTTTTGTATAACTGGGATGAACGTTTGGTTAAGCTTCGTCATGCCATTCCAAACCGTTACGTGCCCTCGGTTTACCGTATTGCCAAAGAAAGCGATGAGGCGCTGATGTCCTTTATTAAGGGACAGTTGCTGGTGATGATTTTGCTTGGCATGGTGTATGCTGTGCAGCTACAGTTGATTGGGCTCAAGGTTGGGTTAATCATTGGTATGATTGCAGGTATTGCAAGTTTTGTCCCGTATTTGGGTTTTACTTTGGGATTTATTGCTGCCATTATCGCTGGGTTGTTCCAGTTTGGTGTGGACTGGGTGCACCTGTTATTGATTGTGGGGGCATTTATGGTGGGGCAGGCGGTGGAAGGCTATATTCTACAGCCGCTGCTATTGGGCGATAAAATTGGATTGTCACCGCTTTGGGTGATGTTTGCAGTACTGGCAGGCGCGGCATTGGCAGGGATTGTCGGTATGTTGGTGGCGCTACCACTGGCGGCAGTGATTAATGTGCTATTGCGCCATGCTTATGACAGCTATCGTGATAGTGAGTTTTATAAGGGCAATCGCCAGTATGAATTGTTTAAACAAGAAAATTTTGTAGAAATCAAAAAAGCTGAGCAGGCGAAAGCGCAAGCCGCGGCAGCCGCTGAACAGCGCACCTCGTGGTTAACTCGCCTCAAAAAAATATTTGGCTAATGCTGCTATGGGCGGCTAATATAGGCTGCCCATAGTTAGTGGGCAACCGCGGTGGCTTTTTGTGGTAGGCAATAAACGAAGCCCTAAACAGCCGTGCCATAAATACGTTATAATGGCGTTTTTTTATCGCCATGGCGGCTACGTTTCGCCCATTTGTCGTTAGTTAGGTAACTTATGCAGTCAAACACTCACGCTTTTATCCGCTCTAGTCAAGATCGTCAGCCTTTAGATGAAGGTGATAACACAGCGCCTCATTGGAGCGATGATGCCGCTGTCGAACATGACGGGCATAGGTTGCCCGAAGAAGCCCACGCCACCCTTGAAGTGGTAAATGCGGGTGACCAAGATGCCCAATCGGCACGTTTTCGTAAGCTACAAAAAAAGTTACGTAAGTTGGTGTCATGGGCAATCCGCGACTACAACATGATTGAAGATGGCGATGTGGTGATGGTATGTATTTCTGGCGGCAAAGACAGCTTTACGTTACTTGATATCTTATTGTTTTTAAAACGTATTGCGCCCATCAACTTTGAGGTGATAGCGGTCAATTTGGATCAAAAACAGCCCAATTATCCAGAGGACGTGTTGCCTAACTATTTGACCCAACACAAAATTCCATACTATATTTTAGAAAAAGACACCTACAGCGTGGTCAAGCAAATTATTCCAGAAGGCAAGACTTATTGCTCGGCATGCTCACGGCTGCGCCGTGGTTCATTGTATGGGTTTGCCAAGCAAATTGGTGCAACCAAAATTGCCTTGGGGCATCACCGCGATGACATGATGGCAACATTTTTCTTAAATCTATTTCATGGCGGTAGTCTAAAATCAATGCCACCCAAGCTACTATCCGATGATGGGCAAAATATCTTAATTCGACCGCTTGCTTATGTGGAAGAAAAAGACATCATCAAATATGCCAATTATAAGCAGTTTCCCATCATCCCTTGTAACTTATGTGGCAGCCAAGAAAACCTGCAGCGCGCTATGATTAATGACATGTTACGTGACTGGGACAAGCAGTATCCCAAGCGATTAGACTCAATTTTTGGGGCATTACAAAATGTGGCGCCGTCACAGCTGGCAGATAGACAGTTATTTGACTTTGAAAATCTAACCCTAAGCCGTGATGAACATATTCGCGTGTTTGAAGGTGAGAAGATTCAAGCAGGATTGATTGATGAGGCACTGCAGCAAAAAGGCGTGCCAGCCGCGCCCGAAGTGCAAACGTTTGACCCCAATGACCCGACAAAAACAGGCAAAACCACAAGCAACAAAAACCACACTACGGCGCAAAAAATCCCCACCATTAATCCTATAATTTGACCCTTATTGTTAGATACGAGCCATTAACCTAGCCGCTCCCAACTTACATAGGGGGCGGCGATTTTTTTAACGGGCGTTTTGGAGCTGCTTTAGTAGTTGGGTGTTTTGGTTAATTTGTTGGGTTAATGTATCTATTTTATGAGGTAGCTCAGATAGATAGGTACGCGCTTCTTTCTCGGTTTTAAACTCAAGGTTATCGCCGTCTAGCATCTTCTTATATTGGTTATTAAGCTTATCGCGCTCTGCTTTATCTGCTTCAACACGTTTGCTAAGCTGATGAATTTTTAGCCCTTGCTCATTGCTATTTTGTAGTGCCAAGCGTTGATCAATTGGGCACACGGCATTGATGCGATAGCCTGAGCGCCCAAGGTTATAAGCGTTAGTGGCGGTACAATATTGGGTCAAACCTTGCTGGCGACCCTGTTCCCACGCCAGCTTATTGGGGGCGATGTTAGCTTTGCGGCAGGCTTTATTATGGTTTAAGACATAATCCTTATCTTGCCCCGCCTTGCCGTCTCGGTAACCAATCATTTGCCAATCGGCCGTTTGGCATTCTTGTAGCGACATCGTGGCGCATCCCGACAGCCAAGTGACGCCAAACGCCAAACTTACCCACCCCATCGGCTTGATAAAATGAGCAATCTGTGAAAAAGTATCAAAAGTGAAAGAACGTGACAGTGCCATAACATGACCTCAAATAACTAAAAATATTGGATAGACCATTGATATTAAAATGGTTTATAAAAAAAATATCCCCTACTTAAAAGGGCGGCGCATAATTTAGCAGATTATTTATACAAAAGCATTTAACAATGGTTAAATTTTTGTTAGGCTATTTGACAAGGCAAACACAATGACTAATGTCGCATCCGTATACGACATTGGTTTTTTTATATCATCTAAAAGGATGGGTCATGCAAAAAATCTTAATCGCCAACCAAAAAGGCGGCTGCGGCAAAACCTCCATCGCCATCAACTTAGCCGCTGCACTAGCAAACCAAGGCAAAACAGTTGCGTTAGCCGATGCTGACCCCCAAAAATCTAGCCTACAGTGGCTCAAAATGCGTCCCGATGACGCCGCTACTATTATTGGCGTAGACTGGCGAGATAGCGATGATATTGGCGAAATTCCCAAACACCTGCAAAAAGATGACTGGCTTATTATTGACGCACCAGGGGCATTATCAGGTAACAAAGCCCAGCCACTGATTGCCGAATGCAAAGCCATCTTAATACCCGTCTTGCCCGCATTTTTTGATATTCATAGCACCAAGCGCTTCTTAAAAAGCTTAGAAGACATCAAGCGCATTCGTAAAGGAAAAGTGGATATTTATCTGGTTGCCAACCGCGTTCGCAGCCAACTCATGCAAGACCATACGCCCACCGACAAACTGGTCAGCTTATTTGATGACATTGGACAACAGCCACTGGCTTGGCTATCTGAGCGTAGCATTTATCAAGCCTTGGCAGAGCGCGGCCTAAGTATTTTTGACAAAAGTCAAAAACCCTACCGTGATATACAAACCCAGTGGCAGCCTATCATTGAGATGCTTGCCCATGAACCTGTGGGGACAAATTCCCCAAATCAAAGCGGCAATCAAGCAGCCGTCACTCCTTCCCGAATAACCCCCCAGACAACCAAAACAAGCAAAACAACCAAAACAAGCAACTGGTACGAGTAACAATATTAATGGGCACTTGGATAGCAATCGGCATTGGCATTTTTATTATTGGCAGCATTATGGGGCTCAAGCCCTCTGCGCGTGAAACTATGCGTGACAACCTGCGCATGGCAGCCAGACGGCTAGATATACAGCCGCGGCTAGTGGCATGCCCCAACTGGATTATGGGCGAAGGCGGTGAGCGCGGCAAAGGAATGATTGCCCAATATGGTATTATCATTGAAGAGGCGCGTATGTCGCCTTGTGACTACCAAATTATTGATGGTAACTGGCGCCCTTGTACCGCCAATTATCCCGCCAATTTTGCCCTAGACAACCAACCCGTCACATTGCCGCCAAGCATAGAGCCCACGACTCGAGGGCTAAGCTGCAAAGCGAACTTTATTTGTATCTACTGGCAAGAAAATGCGGGCATGGGCAGCAAAGCACAACTTGAAACCACCCAAAAAGACCTAATGTTGTTAAAAAGCCAATTGCAACATTATGCCAAACTGGTGCAGAATAGCTAACTTTTTACTTTATATTGATTCTTTTGACATTCGCGAAACCAAAACATGAGCAAAACATCCACCCCCAAAAAATCAACCAAAGCCACCCAAGCAGCAGCGCTAACGTCTCAAACCGACAACGCTGCTAGCCGCCATGGCAAGGCGCTGGTCATTGTAGAATCACCTGCCAAAGCCAAAACCATCAATAAGTATTTGGGTAATGATTTTATCGTACGCTCAAGCGTGGGGCACGTGCGTGACTTGCCTGTTTCTGGCAGTGGCACCCAAAAAAACGACGACAAAACCGACACCCAGCTCACCAAAGAACAAAAAGCGCAGCAAGCTTTGGTACGCCGTATGGGGGTAGACCCCGAACATGACTGGCAAGCCAATTACGAAATTTTGCCAAACAAAGTTAAAGTAATTAAAGAGCTTAAATCCCTTGCCAAAGACGCCAGCGAAATTTATCTGGCAACCGACTTAGACCGAGAAGGGGAGGCGATTGCTTGGCACCTTAAAGAAGTCATTGGCGGCAGCGATGATAAATATAGCCGTGTGGTCTTCAACGAAATCACCAAAAACGCCATTCAAGACGCCTTTAAGCACCCCACCAAGCTCAACTACGACCGCGTTAACGCCCAGCAAGCACGCCGCTTTCTTGACCGCGTTGTGGGCTTTATGGTATCACCGCTACTGTGGCAAAAAGTAGCAAGAGGACTGTCTGCCGGCCGAGTACAATCCGTAGCAACACGGCTCGTGGTAGAACGCGAACGTGAAATTCGAGCGTTTACGCCCGTTGAATATTGGGAAATTCATGCCAATACCCACCGTGCCGATCATGGCAATGCGCCTATTCGTCTTGAAGCATTCAAACAAGCGGGTAAACCGCTGCAATTGGGTAATGAACAACAAACCAACCTTGTGGTGGCGCGGTTACAAAATGCCGATTTTATCGTTGCCGATCGTGAACAAAAACCCACCCAGTCCAAACCGTCTGCCCCTTTTATCACCTCAACCTTACAGCAAGCGGCTAGTACACGCTTGGGTTTTCCCGTCAAAAAAACCATGACCCTTGCCCAGCGCCTGTATGAAGCGGGGCATATCACCTATATGCGTACCGACAGCACATTTTTATCAAACGATGCCCTCAATAGCGTGCGCCGTTTTATTGACCAACAATTTGGCGCAAACTATGTCCCCAAAACACCCAACGTATATGGCAATAAACAAAACGCTCAAGAAGCGCATGAAGCCATTCGCCCATCGGATGTATCAGTGGCATCTACCTTGCTCAAAGACATGGAGCGAGACGCCCAGCGCTTGTATGAGCTAATTTGGCGCCAATTTGTGGCTTGTCAAATGCCGCCCGCCCAGTACCAATCTATGACCTTAACCGTCAATGCCAGCGACATTGAACTAAAAGCCAAAGGTCGGGTCATGACGTTTGATGGCTACACCAAAGTACAGCCGCCTGCCAAAAATGAAGACAATATCTTGCCCGATGTCAATGTGGGAGAACAATTGGTAGTAGACAGCATTGAGCCAAGTCAACACTTTACCAAACCACCCGCGCGCTACACCGAAGCAAGCTTGGTCAAAGAACTAGAAAAGCGCGGGATTGGCAGACCTTCCACCTATGCCTCGATTATTTCCACCATTCAAGAGCGCGGCTATGTCAAAATTGAAAACAAACGCCTATTTGCCGAAAAAATGGGCGACATCGTCACCGACCGCTTAGTCGGCAGTTTTCCGCACCTCATGGACTACACCTTCACCGCAGGGCTAGAAAAAAACCTCGACGCCGTAGCAGAAGGGGAGCAAAACTGGAAACACGTCCTAGACGATTTTTATGGCGACTTTAAAACCAAACTTGCCCATGCCAAAGATGACGGTGGCATGAAACCCAATGACCCAACCGACGTGCCAGATATCCACTGTGATTTGTGCGCGCGACCCATGCAAATACGCACAGGCTCAACAGGCGTATTTCTTGGGTGTACAGGCTACAACTTACCGCCAAAAGAACGCTGCAAAGGCACCAAAAACTTAATGCCCGTTGAAGCATTTGCCAGCCAAACTGCCAAAGAAAGCCAAAACCAAGGCGACGAAGAAAGCGATAACCATGACGAAATCCAAGCCTTATTGGAGAAAAAACGCTGTCCAAAATGCCATACCGCCATGGATGGTTACATTGTGGATGGCGGATTAAAACTACACGTTTGCGGCAACAACCCAGACTGTGATGGCTATCTGCTAGAAAAAGGCGTCTTTGAAACCGCCAATAACAACGACATGCCCACCATTCCTTGTGACAAATGCGATGGTGAAATGGCGCTCAAAACAGGGCGTTTTGGTGCCTACTTTGCTTGCCAAAAATGTGACAACACCCGCAAAGTCCTCAAAAATGGCGAAGCAGCGCCACCGCGAATGACCCCAATCGCCATGCCGCAGCTACGTTCACAACGTCATGATGACCACTACATATTGCGAGAAGGTGCAGCGGGGCTATTTTTGGCCGCCAGTAAATTTCCAAAAGTCCGAGAAACTCGTCCTCCCAAATTGGCAGAATTACGCGCTATTCAAGACCAACTTGAAAGCAAATTTCATTATTTACTAACCGCACCCGACCAAGACCCCGATGGCAACCCCAAGATCG
>CALAPG010000214.1 GCA_937889485.1 uncultured Moraxella sp.
CGCCATAATGGTTGTCGATGGCAAGAGTCTGTGGTTGTGCCACGATATTGACCGTGCGTGGCACATACAATTCAAAATCGCCTTTGCCCACACCACATAGCGGACACACCCAGTCGTCTGGAATGTCGTCAAATTTGGTAAACGGGTCAATTCCGCTGTCGGGGTCACCTTCTTTTTCGTCATAAATCAGACCACAAGCAAGGCATATATATTTTTGCCAATTATCATCATTAGCGACTGTTGCTTTTATCTCGTTGTTTATGTCGGGGTTCATGCGGGCATCTCCTCAGTCATCAATTGTTGGGCAAGATAGCGTAGGTGCTTAATTGCAGGGGTCACAATAGCGACAAACTGAGCCTCACGGACACGACGTTGTGGGGCTGCAGAAGCCAAATACCCTCTTGCTCCTGTGTGCATCAAGGCAGCTTCACTGGCTCGTAGGCAGTATTTGGCCGCGTTAATACGCAAATTAATCACATCAAGCAAATAATCTTGACTGGTGTCAAATGGTGTTTGTGCAAGCTTTAAGGTGTGTTTGGTAGCTCCATCGACCAAGGTTTGCAGTCCGCCTGCTTGGTCTTGTAAAAACTGATTGACATGCCCCAATTGGTTTTCCACGCTCAAAATATCGTCAATACAGCCATCAATCACGCCAAGTCCCATACCCATTTGCATTAGGATAAATACAGGGCGTATTTTTAGAATAAACGGTTTGGCAGGGTCAGCGATGATGTCATCATTGGGTACAAAATACTCATTTAAACCAATCCCGTAAGTACCGCTGCCTTCCATGCCACTAAACGTAGGACATTGACGTAGCTCGACCCGCTCATCCAAGCGTAATAAAAATAAAATATCGTAAGGCGTGCTACTGTTTTGCATGCTGGCGACGGCACCGCAGTATTGACCACGTCCGATATTACTCACCCAAGGCAAGCTCCCCGAGATGATATAACCACCCGCAACTTTTTTGGCTTTCAATGCCATAGGCTCAATATCTGTCCATGCTTTCATCGGGTTAGATAACGCAGTGCCGCCCAGCGTTTCACCAGACATATGGGTTTTGAGTACCGCTTGCTGACTGGCTGACTTGTTATTGGACAAATCCAAATAAAGACCGCAAGTATCCTGAGCCCACGTCATAAAACCTGTCGTGCCACACGCACGGCTGATAGATCGCATCGCATCTATCGCCACATCAAAGCGTGAGCCTTGCGATGACATATGTGCTGCAAACGCCCCTGCCGCCCCAAGTTGTGCCATTTCAGCAACAGGATAATAGCCCTTATCAATCTCGTAGGCTTTGGGGGCTAACATCGTTTGGGAAATATATGCCACATCTGCCAGTACCTTGTCGCTATCTGACCACTTAGGTTCAAACACTGCGGGCTCAAACATGGCAGGTGGGTTTTTTAAAAAAGCATCATCTAGGGTTGTCATTTGTGGTTTTCCTTTTGGTACTTATACAATTGGGCTAAACCCAATTAAAACAGGATAAACTGGCTAACTTTGAATCAATCTTTATCAGTTAATCTGCCAAAGCTTTGCTTTAACAGATTAACCTTATGACTAACGGCTTATATAGTTGAGATGCTGAAATCCGCAACTGGGTTACGCATGGTGTTGGCAACAGGTGAGAAATAGTTGGCATGTTGTACGATTTCTTCTAATGTTGCTTTGTCGGCATCGCCTTCAATATCAACTTTGAC
>CALAPG010000215.1 GCA_937889485.1 uncultured Moraxella sp.
ACAAGAAAAAAAACGTTAAAATCACTATAAATTAAATTATTATATCATAAAACGATTAATTTTGATAAATTATTGCACTTTATTACATTATTAGATAATTTTATTCATTGAGCAAGTATTTTTTTGGGGCTATCTTTTATTCGCAAAATTACGCTGTTTGAGCAAAAATTAGCTGGTTCATCCAAAGATTACTAGCAAAAATAGCAGGGCTAGCCTATTACTGTGAGATGACCTCTAAGATAAGAGGGTCACAACCTGCGCTAAGCATGTTATATTATGAAGCACCTAGCTAATTAGGTCTGTTGCTATTTTCTTGCTTGCCGTATAAATTAGACAATACCTGTCTAAAGTGTGGATATTTTGCCTACCTCTCTTTCTGATCTTGATTTAACGCCATTAAAACGTTTTTCCCATAACGTGGTGGCCAATATTCGCGCCATGGGCTATATGCTGATTGGCTCAAAAAAAGCCTTTTATTGGGTAAAACCCACCGTATGGCAATTTTTATTATTTGGTTGTACGGCATTGGCGAGTAATTTGCTATTTTCTTGGCTTGCCGCTGATGAAGCGACGCATTTTAACCCGCAAGGTCTGATCAGTTATTTGGTGTGGCCCATGGTGATGCTGGTGGCAGGTTTGATACTTGCCAAGCGCCATTATAATGCCATGTTGATTTTTGTACCGTCTATTTTATGGCTGGCGGCGGACACTTTAATGATGCTGGTACAGAGTCTGATTCAGTTTGTATCAGATGATGGTTGGTTACCTGAGTGGACGTTTGATACGATTAGCATTGTTTTTGTACTTGCTTTTGTTTGGCAATCCTTGTCGCTGCTTTGGATTTTTGGCAATCAGCTGCGCTGGTCGTGGATTGAACGGGTGCTGATTATGTTAGGGGCGTTTGCGGTGCTCAGTGTTTGGCAAAAAAATGTGCAATCAGAGCCGATTTTTGTTTCTGATACTATTGAGCCTGTGGTCACTGAAGCCGCACTATACGCACAGCCGCAGCTGCTAAGCACTATGTTAGACCAAATTTCGCCTGAGCGACCCAACATTCATGATTGGTATTTTTTGGGGGTAGCAGGGCATGGCGAGCAAGACGTGTTTCGCTCCGAAATTGCGCTAACCAAAGATTTATTTGATACACAATTTGGTACGGTAGGGCGCTCAGCTGAGCTTATTAACAATACCAACACGATGGCAGCCCTACCTGTTGCCAGTAAAACCAGTATTGAAAAAGCCATCTTTCACATTGCCAAAAAAATGAACGTACAAGAAGACGTGCTATTTTTGACCCTGACCTCACACGGCGGTGATAAACTGCTAGAAATGTCTAATCCGCCGCTAGCCCTTGATAATGTGGATGCCCCATGGCTGCGCCAGACGCTCGACAAGTCGGGTATCAAATGGCGCGTCATTGTCGTGTCAGCTTGTTACTCTGGCTCATTTATTGAAGATTTGAATTCACCCACCACCTTAATTATTACTGCCTCCGCGGCGGATAAAACCTCGTTTGGCTGCTCAAATGAAGCCGAATATACCTATTTTGGACAAGCATTTTTTGCAGAAAGTTTGCCAAAATACCGCCGCTTTCAGTCTGCGTTTGCTGCTGCCAAACAGCGTATCACCGCACGTGAAAAAGCTATGGGATTTGAGCCTTCAGAGCCACAATTCGTTATTGGCGATACCATGAAAATTGCCTTGCCTGATTTTGAAAAAACCTTAACACCCACACCCATGCCGTCAACCACGGCTAGCAGCCCCTCGGTTGCGGGTACCCTGCCATAAGTCATGGCAGTGATTACGGCAAGTGGCTTGGTACTACCCACCGTGAGTTTTGAGATGATAACAATCCCAACAACATGATGGGGTTATACCGCAACTTGTAAGTTCAGCACGCGCGCTTGCCCCATATCCTCCCATTGGTGATGGGTGACGACGATTAATAACCCATTCTGTTGGGTTTGTAGCAACGTCTGCCAAAGCGCGCGCCGATCATCATCATTGAGCCCTGCAAACGGCTCGTCAAGCAGCAATATTTTCTTGGGGGATAATAATAGCCTTGCCAACGCAATGCGCCTTGCCTGCCCGCCTGAAACCGCCATGCCATATTCACCCAAACGCGTGTCTAATTGGCTTGGCTGCTGACTTGCCCACTTATCAAGCCCGACTTTTTTTAGCACCTGCCAAAGCTCATCATCGTTTGCCGCCGCTTTACCAAGGCGTAAGTTTTGGGCAAGGGTTTGATCAAAAATATCAATCTGCTGTGCCAAATACCCCACATCATTGTCAAAACTAAGCGTGCTTAAATCCTGTCCATTGAGCCATACTTGTCCTGACAACGGCAAAAGCTCGTTGGCAAGCACTTGCAGCAAGGTGGACTTTCCTGCACCCGATACACCTGTAATTAATAACGGCTGACCTGCCCCCACCTCAAAACTTACTGGCAAAAAATGGGTAATAGCTTGCGGCTGTTTAGCGGTTAGACTATCCACCTTTAGTAACAGCGGGGCGCTGATAGCGTTTAATGATTGTTTTGGCGTCATAGATTGTGGCGATAGGGTTGGGAGGTGAGCCTCGCTAAATAGCTCGTTTAAGCGATTTTTAGCCGCCACACTGTTGCCCAGTGCCATATAATTCTGTGCCAATGGCAGCACAATTTCGGTAAGCCCCATGATGCCTAACACCATGGCTAGTACCATGGGTATGCTAAGCCCCGCGGCTGCTAATGCGGCTGGACTGGTTTGACCCACACCATATAAAATCAGCACAATAACCGCAAATAGTAACCACTGCATTAGTAGCATCGCACTGCCACGCACGGTTTGGTGGTGGCGTAATTGGGCATGATAGGCATGATCAACGCCATCAAATTTTGCCATTTCACTATCCCAGCGCCGCCATAATACCAAATGGGTAAGCGCGGATAACGGCTCAATCAAGGTAACGCGGCGCTGTTCTGCCAACTGCTGCTGCTCGCGAGCTTGACTGATACCTTTTTGTACAGTGAGTAACGGCACTATCAGCGCCGCCACCAACAATAGCACCGCAACAGCGCATAGCCATAGCGCATGAGGTGCCAGCGGCGTCAGGACACTCACCACACATACAGTCAGCAATAAACTGGTAACCACCGCCACCCACCAAGGTGACACCACACGCAGCGCAAATTCATCGAGTACATCAATATCATGGGTCAAGCGGTGCATGGTAAATGCCGAGCGTAAATGCGTGGGTAGCTGCCAAGGTAGCAGCGTAGCAAACTGCCTAAAAAATTTGACGCGAAGCTGCTCAAGCAGTCCAAATACCGCATGATGCGACACCATCAACTCGCCATAGCGCCCTGCTGTGCGCGCCATTGCCATAACCCGAATGACTGCCGCGGGCACCAAATAATTAAAACTTTGCGAACCCAGCGCCACCATGCCCGCAAAGGCAGCGGCTGATAAAAACCAGCCCGAAATCACTAGCAAACCAACAGTAGCTAATACCGTTACTAGCCCTAGCATCCATGCAGCCAGCCACAATAACCGCTGGGTGGCAAATAAATCACGCAGTCTAAATACACCCATCGCAGTGTGATTGTTTGGCAATGCCTCGGCGGCGCCATGGTTTGTCGTAGGGTTACTGGGTGTTGATAGCGGTTTTGTGGTCATTGGCTATCTCCTAAATTAAACTAGGCAAGTGATTAAAACCTGCCAACCATAATTGATGATCTAGGCGGCTACCCACACGCGCGTCGTGTGTCACCCAAATCACGGTTTTGCCGTGGGTTACTTGTTTAAGTAATGCCTCGATGTCTTCAGCTGTCTGTGGGTCTAAGTGCTCGGTGGGTTCATCAAGCAGCCAAAGATTGGACTGCTGCAGCAACAACTGGGCAATGGCAAGGCGGCGCTGCTGCCCACCTGACAGCCCTGCCCCCCTTTCACCTAGCACGGTATCAATGCCGTTTGGTAACTGCTCAATAAGCTGCCATAGTTGCACCTGTTGTAGCGCCTCAACAAGCTCACTATCACTGGCAGTCGCATGGGCAAGGCGTAAATTGTCAGCAATCGACATGGGTAACAAGGTGGTTTGCTGGGACAAATAAGCAATTTGTCCGCGTAATGTGACCTGATCAAGGGTCGCAAAATCCTGTTCATCCATCAAAATCTGCCCTTGATAATGACAAAACCCCAATAGCACCTGAAGCAGCGTGGATTTACCGCTGCCGCTTTCGCCCATCACTGCCGTGCACACCCCTGCAGGAATGACCGCTGACAGCTTGGGCAACCTCACCCTAGCATCTGGCGTTGTCACCATGAGCTGGTTTAAGCTAAAACACGGCGGCTTGGCAAGCGTAGGCGCGATGGTGGCTTGTGTAGACAAGGCTGGCACCGCTAATCCCTCATGACTAAGGAGCGGTAACAAGCTAGTAGCCGCAGCTTCGGCTTGCGCTTTGACATGATAATCCGCCCCAAGCTGGCGCAGCGGTGCATAAAACTCAGGCGCCAATAACAATAAAAATAACGCTGGCTGATAAGGCACTGGCACGCTATTTTTTTGCCATGGTAAAATACCCAATAACCCAAAACCTAAATATACCGCCAAAATGGCAATCGACAATGCCGCCAGCAGCTCTAAGGCAGCGGCGTTTAAAAAAGCAATTTTGAGCACATCCATGGTACGCAGGCGATAGGCTTTTGAAGCGTGTTCAATATCAAGGCTCGCCGTAGCAGTGGCATTGAGCCGCTGCAGCGTTTGAATACCGCGCACCCAATCCAAAAACCGCCCACTTAACTGAGCAAGCGCATCAAACTGCTGCTCGCTTTTTTTCTTGGTGGCAGAACCAATTAAAATCATAAAAATGGGCACCAATGGCGCGGTGAGAAACATCACCCCTGCAGCAACAAGGCTCTGACTGGCAGCTGCCAATAGCAGCAAAATGGGGGTACTGACAGTTACATATTTTTGTAGGGTAAAACGGCTAAAATAAGCGGCAAAACTGTCGGTTTGGTTGAGAATTTGCGAGGTAAGGCTACCATCATTGCCGTATTGATAGCGGCTATCACCCAAGGCTGCCACGTTGTTTAGCAAGGTTTTTCGTACTTGCTGCACCACTGTTAGCCCCGCATCCAGTGCCAATTTGTCTTTTAGATACAACAACAACGGGCGTAATACCAAACACCCTGCTAGCCACGGCAATACCTGCACCAACAACGCGGCGTCAAAATTTGCCTGCCCAAACACAGCGGTGAGCCAACTGGCAAACACGGTAGCAAGTAGCCATGATTGGGCAATGAGCACAAAGGTGGCAGCTACCGTTAGCAGCCACGCGGCATAAATTTGACGTTTGATGGGTTTGGCAATCTGACGCAGTAGCTGGTTTTCGGGCGAGGATTTTGTGGGGGTAGATTTTGACATAGTGGCAGTTTTAACCATTGATCAGCAAAAGGGTAAACAGCAAAAAAGGCAATGCTTAGATCCGATTGTGAAGTGACTTCAGTGCAGTGACCTCATTATAGTCTTGATTGCCCAGTCTGCCTAGCAACCTTTGTCTTATCTGTTTGATCTAGGTTATTTGTTTTATCTTTGTCCAATTTTAATACCTATTTTAGTACCTAATTCTCGTATTTGGCATCTAGTTTTGTGATGGGTAGCGCCAACATGTCTGCCAACTTTTCTGTCATACCATTATTCCACAATTCTAACGATTGCCCATCGACAAACTGTTATAATCGCTCAGTGATATTTTTATTTAGGACAAGCACTTCAATGAGCATCAGTACCTCCAACGCCTCTGGTAGCCACAAGCCACATGACCCAGCCAATTTTATTTTAACCCCACCTGCCAGTTTTCCCTTTAAAGACATTCAAGCGAGCAATAAAGCACGTTTGTCCAATTTGCTCAAACAGCGCATTTTATACCTTGATGGGGCGATGGGCACCGAGATTCAAAACTACAAGCTACAAGAAGCTGACTATCGTGGCGCGCGATTCGCGGACTTTGACCGTGATGTCAAAGGCAACAATGACTTACTGGTACTCACCCAGCCTGATATCATCAAAGCCATTCATCTATCCTACCTGCTGGCAGGGGCAGATATCATCGAAACCAATAGCTTTAATGGCACGCAAATCTCGATGGCAGACTATGGTATGGAAAGTCTGGTGTATGAGATTAATAAAACCGCCGCAAAGCTTGCCCGTCAAGTTTGTGATGAAGTGACCGCCACCCATCCTGACAAGCCGCGTTTTGTGGCAGGCGTCCTAGGGCCGACATCGCGCACCTGCTCAATCTCCCCTGATGTCAATGACCCTGCGTTTCGTAATGTCAGCTTTGATGAGCTGGTAGATAACTATACGGAAAGCACGCTTGCCTTGATTGAAGGCGGCGTTGATATTATCTTGATTGAGACCGTGTTTGACACCTTAAATGCCAAAGCCGCCATTTTTGCGGTGACAGGCGTGTTTGAGCAAATTGGTTTTGAATTGCCCATCATGATTTCGGGCACCATCACCGATGCGTCAGGGCGTACCTTATCTGGGCAAACCGCCGAGGCGTTTTATAACTCGGTGCGTCATGCAAAGCCCTTATCCATCGGCTTTAACTGTGCGTTGGGGGCAGATGCACTAAAACCGCATATCAAGACGTTGTCCGATGTCTGCGAAACCTTTGTCTCCGCTCACCCCAACGCAGGCTTGCCCAATGAGTTTGGCGAATATGACGAAACCCCCGATGAGACCGCAAGCATGGTGGCAGACTTTGCCAAATCAGGGCTGGTTAATATCGTGGGTGGCTGCTGTGGCACCACCCCTGCCCATATCGCCAAAATTACCGAGATGGTATCGCCCTATGCACCACGTCTATTGCCCGACTATCAGCCTGCCTGCCGTCTGTCGGGGCTAGAAGCCTTTAACATCACCCGTGATAGCTTGTTTGTCAATGTCGGTGAGCGTACCAACGTCACAGGGTCAAAAAAGTTTTTACGCCTAATCAAAAATGAAGCCTACACCGAAGCGCTGGATGTGGCACGAGACCAAGTGGAAGGCGGCGCGCAGATTGTTGACATCAACATGGATGAGGCGATGCTCGACTCCAAACAAGCCATGGTGCATTTTATCAATCTTATAGCCAGTGAGCCTGATATCAGCCGTGTGCCCTTAATGATTGACTCATCAAAATGGGACATCATCGAGGCAGGGTTAAAATGCACCCAAGGCAAATCGGTGGTCAATTCTATCTCCTTAAAAGAAGGCAAGGCGGAATTTGTCCAAAAAGCCAAACTGTGCCAGCGTTATGGGGCGGCGATTATTGTGATGGCATTTGACGAAACAGGGCAAGCCGACACCTTTCAGCGAAAAATCGATATCTGTAAACGCAGCTATGACATTTTGGTGGATGAGGTGGGTTTTGCCAGTGAAGACATCATCTTTGACCCCAATATTTTTGCCGTTGCCACAGGTATTGAGGAGCATAACAACTACGGTCTAGATTTTATCAATGCCACGCGCTGGATTACCGACAATCTGCCCAACGCCATGGTGTCGGGCGGTGTGTCCAACGTGTCGTTTTCGTTTCGTGGCAATCCGATTCGAGAAGCCATCCATGCCGTGTTCTTGTACCATGCCATCAACAACGGTATGACCATGGGTATTGTCAACCCAGCCATGCTCGAGCTGTATGACGATATCGAAACCGATGCCAAAAACGCCATCGAAGATGTGCTATTAAACCGCAACCAAGGCGAGTCAGGTCAAGACGCCACCGACCACTTGATGAGCGTGGCAGAAAATTATTTAAGTGGTAAGAAAAAAGACAGCACGGTGGATTTGTCATGGCGGCAGCTGCCCGTGGAAAAACGCATCGAACACGCCCTAGTCAAAGGCGTGACCACCTACATTGATGAGGATACCGAAGAAGCACGGCAAAAATACCCCCGTCCGCTGGATGTCATCGAAGGCCCTTTAATGGATGGCATGAACGTGGTGGGCGACTTGTTTGGCGCAGGCAAAATGTTCCTGCCCCAAGTGGTCAAATCCGCCCGTGTCATGAAGCAAGCGGTGGCGTGGCTCAATCCTTATATTGAAGCCCAAAAAACCGTTGGGCAATCCAAAGGCAAAGTGCTGATGGCAACCGTCAAAGGCGATGTACACGACATCGGCAAAAACATCGTGGGCGTGGTCTTGGGCTGTAACGGCTACGACATCATTGACTTAGGCGTGATGGTACCCTGTGAAAAAATCCTACAAGTGGCAAAAGAGCAAAACGTCGATATCATCGGGCTGTCGGGACTTATAACCCCAAGCCTTGATGAGATGGTGTATGTTGCCAAGCAAATGCAAGAACAAGGCTTCACCTTACCCTTACTGATTGGCGGGGCAACCACGTCCAAAGCCCATACGGCGGTGAAAATTGAGCCCAACTACCAAAATGATGCGGTGGTGTATGTCGCCGATGCCAGCCGTGCGGTGGGCGTGGCAACCACGTTATTATCCAAAGACAAACGGGGTGAGTTTATCAGCGAACTTCGCCAAGAGTATAGCGAAGTCAGAGAACGCCTAGCTAATCGCCAGCCCAAGGCGGCAAAATTGTCGTATCTTGAATCCATCGAACACGGCTTTGTCTTTGATTGGGAACACTACACACCGCCCACACCCAACCTGCTGTTGACTAACAGCAATGGGCAAGTTATTTTGGCGGATTATCCACTGGATAAACTACTGCCCTATATCGACTGGACACCGTTTTTTATTTCATGGGGACTGGTTGGCAAATACCCCAAAATCTTTGATGATGCAGTCGTTGGTGAGGAAGCCAAAGACCTATTTGCCAACGCGACAGCGATGATAAATAAACTTATCCATGAAAAGTTGGTGACTGCCAAAGCCGTATTCAAACTTGCCCCTGCCGTGCGTACCGGCAATGACACCGTTACCGTATACGATAACGCAGGCAATGCCGAGTTTGCCTTTGAACACTTACGTCAGCAGTCAGATAAAGCCAGTGGCAAGGCAAATTATAGCCTAGCGGATTTTATCAGTCGTGATGGCAATGACTTTTTGGGCGGTTTTACTGTGTCGATTTTTGGCGCAGAAGCCCTTGCCGATGACTATAAGGCAAAAGGCGATGATTACAGTGCCATCATGGTACAGGCGATTTGTGACCGATTGGCAGAAAGCTTTGCCGAGCATTTGCATGAGTTGATTCGTAAAGCGTATTGGGGCTATCAAGCCGATGAGTCTTTAACCAATGAAGAGTTGATTAAAGAAAAATATGTCGGCATCCGCCCTGCCCCTGGGTACCCTGCCTGCCCCGACCACACCGAAAAAGGCAAGCTGTTTGACTGGCTTGATACCACCAATGCGATTGGCACGTTTTTGACCGAAAGCTATGCCATGTATCCTGCATCTAGCGTGAGTGGGTTTTATTATAGCCACCCAGAGAGTGTGTATTTTAATGTGGGTAAAATAAGTGAAGACCAACTGCTCGATTATGCCGCGCGTAAGGGTTGGGATAGACCAACGGCAGAAAAATGGCTGAATCCAAATTTGTGATATAATACATTCCCTATTTTTTATCGGATAAGCAATGAATTTAGATTTATTCAACAATATGGCAGATGAGCAACTTGTTGAGGACAAGCATTTTACCT
>CALAPG010000216.1 GCA_937889485.1 uncultured Moraxella sp.
TTCCCTACACGACGCTCTTCCGATCTTGTTTTGCCCGCACCCATCGGCCCGATTAATATTAGCAATCGTTGCCCTTGATTACCATCCATAAAAAAACCACAAATCATTGTCCAATATCGTAGCCGATATTATACGATGATTTGTGGTAAATCACCATCCTAGCTCATGAGAAAGCCTAAGATGATTTTTTGTGCGATCAATTGGTTAGTTAATACGGCTAATACCGTCATTCACCAATTTTGGTGTTACAAAAATTAACAACTCTTGTTTGTCATTACGAACTTCAGTGCGCTTGAATAAACGATTTACGTAAGGTAAATCTCCCAAGAATGGTACTTTGCTAACACTATCACCCGTGGTCGTACGATAAATACCGCCAAGTACCACGGTTTGACCATCGTCTACAACGACGTTGGTAGTCACCGAATCAGTGTCAATACTTGGTGGATTTGAGGTAAAGTTTGGACGACCATTTTCGATGGCCAATTGCATACCGATGCGACCATCTGGGGTAATATTTGGTGTCACTTCTAAGCTCAATGCGGCTTCTACAAAGCTGGTCGATGTAGCACCACTGGCGGCGGCCTCTTGGTATGGAATTTGGGTACCTGACATTACCTTGGCCGTCTGTTTATCCGCTGTCAATACTTTTGGACTAGAGATGACCTCACCTTTATTGTCCGCTTGCATGGCTGATAACTCAAGGTCTAGTAGCATATCTGAGATACTGAGTAGACCAAATGCGATACGGCCTGTTGGGTTCGTCACGCCTAAGTTGACGTTAAGGTTATCTGGGCGAGTAATATTGTACGTTGGGTAACTGACCGTTTGACCATTCACGGTTTGACTGGTCATGCTGTATTTTTTCAAATCCCAAATCGTTTGGTCAGAACCACCCACCAAAAGGTTACGGTTGCTAGCGGCGCCTTGCGATAACACACCCCATTTCACGCCCATGTCTTTACTAAAGCTATCAGTGGCACTGACGATACGTGCTTCAATCATCACCTGTTTGACGGGGATATCAATCTTACTAATCAAATCGCGGATGTTCATGATTGACGCTGAGGTATCTTTGATAATCAACGTATTGGTACGCTCATCGATCGTCACTGTACCGCGATTCGATAGCAGTGAACCACTGTCATTGGTATTTCTGGTATTGCCTTGCGCTTCAATCATCTCGCGCACTTTGTCCGCTTTGGCATAGTTAAGGCGAATATATTCGGTGCGTAGGGGCGCTAACTCTTGCTTGTCTTGTAAGGCTTTTAGTGCATCAGCTTCTTGTTTTTCTAGCTCAGCAGCCGGTGCAACCCAAATCACATTACCATTGACACGTTTATCCAAGTTTTTACTTTTTAGGATAATATCAAGCGCTTGGTCCCAAGGCACATTAATCAACCGTAAGGTAATATTGCCGCTCACGTTATCACTGGCAACGATATTGGTGTTTGTATGCTGTGCTAATACCTCTAAAATCGTACGCACACTGACATCTTGGAACTCAAGCGATAAAGGTGCGCCACTATAGGTACGTTCTTCAAGAGTTGGCTGACGCAAGCGACGTGGTGGTTCAATACTGATATTAAGCTGATTACCAGTTTGGTAGGCTTTGTATTCAAAGTCACTATTCATGACAATACGAATCACACCGTTGCGACCTTGGTTATTGGTCACGATATCACGTACTAACCCACGACCCACATTTAACTGTTTGAGCAGGTTGTTTGGCACCGTCGCACCGGTCATACGTATAACCAACTCATCGCCAAGACGTTGTACATCCAGTGGAATACTGTCATTCACCAATGCCACGCTTACCGTACCACCACCGTTGGCACTGTCATTATAATTAATCGCCGCTAAGCCGTCATAATTGTACTGGCGTGTGACACTTGCCGCAGGATTTAATAATGGATTGACCTTAACCACCATGGTATCCGCTGGTGGTTTTACCGCAACGGTATTGGTGACGACTTCAACCGCAGGCGGTGTTACAATCACAGGCGCTGGTGTCACTACCACAGGCGCTGGCTCAACGACTGTCGTGGTAACTGTCGTTGCTGGCGCGACGGCAACAGGGGCTACGACCACAGGCGTGGTGGCAACCGTTACCGGTACAGCTGTACTACCTGACTGCATACTCACAATTAGACGATTGCCTTCTAAACGCGTGGTATAAGCCGCATTGTCATTCACGTTAATGATTAGACGCGTCATGCTATCGTTGGTCAAGGTGGTGACGTCTTTGATATTACCTTGATTAAATACCTGAGTGCGACTTGCCAACTGATTGCTGACACTGGGAAAATCTAGCACCAAACGATTAGGGCTGGTTAACTGGTAAGCGGTCGGCTGAACAGGTTGGCCGGCAAAATCAATGCCCAACTCGGTGAGTTGAGCCGTTGGTTGGGTCACACTGAGGCGTTGGATGCTATCGACCGCCATCGCGGCACTCGCCATAGTGAGGGTGGTCACCGCAACGGCCAATTTGGATAATGAAGCACCAAAGGGATAAGTAGTAATGGTCATGGGGGTATCCTTGATCTGTTTCTTAACTCACTGCGGCAACAAGCGAGGCTGGTTTTTCCACGTAACCCACTCGGCTGTCAGGGACAATTTCAATTAAATTAATTTGGGTCGGGGTAATTTCAGCAATGCGGCCATCATTTTTACCCATATAGTTACCCACTCGAACACTGGCAATGCTGCCGTCTGGACGTTGCACTAACCCATACAGCTCACCCGACTGGGACATCAAACTACCTTTGTAAATCAATTCATTAAGCTCAAATTGCTCAAGCGGTTCTTTAAGGCGCGTAACGTCCGGACGTACACCTTGAATTTGCGATTCCTGGGTCGCCTGTAGCATTAGACTTGGCGGCATGAAGGGGTCACGCAATCTAGCCGCGCTGTAATTGAATTCTTGCACCCGTTCAGGCGTGGGTGGTGGCTTGACCGGTTGTGAAGGTTGGTTGCGAATATCTTGCATCTTTTGTTCAGCCAAACTAACACGATCCGCACAGCCCGCCAACAAAGCGGTTGAAACCAACAATGTCATCATGAGCGGCTGCTTGCACTGGTTATTTTGCATTGGTTGCCTCCGCGGTCTTCTTAGCATCTGCTTTCTTTAGCTCATCTTCAGTCACTTCCCTAGAGCGATAGGTTTTAACATTGAGGATTAAGTTGGTTTCTGGCAGCGTGTCTAAGGTTGGTTTACTATTATTTACCTCAAAGTCATGCAACGTGATAATCCTTGGCAATTTGGCAAGCCCACTCAAGAATGCCCCAAATTCATGATAGTTACCTAAGGCTGCGATACGAATCGGTTGCTCAATAAAAAACTCTTGCGCGATTTCAGGCTCAACTTTAATGTCTTGGAATTTGACACCACTACCCACGCCCACCATGTTGATACCGTCCACCAAATCTGAGATTCGGGTATCTTTAGGTAGCTGGTTGAGTAGCTCTTTAAAATCTGATTGCATTTTGAGTACTTGCGCTTGGTATTCTTTTAGGTGGCGCGCTTTAGATTCTTTAACTTGATATTGCTCAAGTAACGTTGTCTGCTCGGACTCGGCAGAGGCAATTTCATCGCGCTTTGTGCTAATTGGGATAAACCAAGTCAATGCAGCAACCACCGCGACAATAAATAATAACACGGTAATTTTGACTGATACAGGCCAGGTACCGTAGTTGTTTTGGTCAAGTGATTTAAAGCTGTCTAAGAATTCTTTGACATCAAAGGATTTTTTTGCAGGTGTTTGGGTGGGCGACTTTGCAAGTTTGGGCTTACTAAAGGGTTTTGTTAATTTCACCATCTGTTACTCCTTAGTTGCACTGGCTGCAGATGCCGCTATATTTTGCTTGGGCGATGGCGTAGAGGCAGCGTTACTCGCCACTTGCGTTTGTTTGACGTGGGTGGTAACTTCAAAGGTGACGTAGTTTTCTTCAGGATAGGCAGGTTTTGGGTCAGTGCCATTTTCGGGGGTGTTCTGAGTAGGAGCGGCTTTGGGCACTTGATAGGCTACTGCATTTGGCTGCTGAATACTGACAACGGCTGATTTTTCTAACCACTGTGTCCCATCTAAACTACGAATAAAGCTAGAGATAATATTAGGATTATCAGCTTGACCCGTAAAAGTAATCACATCACCTTCTCGTTTCATGTTGGTGAGGTACATTTGCGCTGGAATAATGCGAGCAATGTCATCCCAAATTCTAACAGGAACAGGGCGACGCCCTTGCAAGTCTTGAATGACTTTCATGCGTGCAATAATGTCATCTCGCTGTTGTTCTAACGATTCTATTTCTTTTAATGCTTTATCTAGGTTAGTATTTTCTTGTTTGATACGTTCGTTTGCCAGTTGCTGATTTTCGAGGATATTTTTGTAGTAACTCCATCCAGCAAATGCCCCAAGTAATGACAAAAACAACACAGCAATAACTAAGGTGAGAAACTCACGGTTTTTTTGTTCACGTACTTCTTGACGCCAAGGCAGTAAATTAATTTTTGCCATTAATCAAAACTCCTTAACGCAAGTCCACAAGCCGCTAATAGACTAGGCGCGTCCATGATCAGCATTTCTGTGTTAATGTGGTTACTGATAGTCATGTTTGAAAACGCATTGGCAATACCAGTGCGTATGCCCAATTTTTGCTCTACCATACTGGCTAAACCTGGAATACTTGCCGTGCCACCACCTAGCAAAATATGGTCTACTTGGTGGTTTTGACTGGCAGAAAAATAAAATTGCAATGAGCGGGTAATTTGCTGCACGATGGCATCTAAAAATGGGGTTAAAACCTCATAATGATAATCATCAGGCAGCGTCAGGTTACGTTTGTTGATCATCGCTTCTTCGTAGGTCAAGCCATAGCGACTTTGAATGCTTTCGGTCAACTGCGCGCCACCAAAAAGCTGCTCACGACTATAAACAAAATCACCGTCTTTTGCCACATAAAGCGTGGTTTGGCTATGACCGATATCGATGAGCGCCACATGCTCAGGTTGACTTGGTAAGCTATCGACAATTAGTTGAAAGGCCCGTTCAACTGCATAAGACTCGACATCCACAATCTTGGTATCTAACCCTGCTAAAGCTGCCACATCAACACGCTGCTCAACATTTTCTGAGCGTGAAGCAACTAGCAAAACCTTGGACATGCCTGGCGTAGTAGAGGGCTCTAATATTTCAAAATCTAAATTGACTTCTGATAAGGGATAAGGAATGTATTGATCAGCATCTAGACGGATTCTAGATTCCCGCTCTACTTCCGTCATCTCGGTATCCATTTCTATAATTTTGCTAATCACAGAAGACCCTGACACCGCGGTTGCAATATTTTTGGTAGAAAATCCTTGGCGTTTATTTAATCGTGAAAGGGCATCACTTACCGCTTCTATATCAATGATATTTTTATCTACCACTACCCCCCTAGGCAGCGGCTCTATACCATAATTCTTTAAATGAAATAAGCCTTGTTGTCTAGTTATTTCAGCCATCTTAATGGCGGTCGTGGTAATGTCAATGCCCACAACTTGCTTGTTGTTTTTTGTAAATAACCTCACAAGATTGTTCCTTATTAACCCAAAACAGTAACATAATTTTTTACCTAGATACAATACTCGAGAAGTTCAAGTTATTCAACCATTTGTTCGGTGTTATTTGGATTAGCTGCTAAAAACTATAGGATAGCGACTAGATTTTTCTACAGTCCATACAAAAATTTAGGTATAATAAAGCTTTATTTTGCTTTGAGCTAATGATTTTTATGGCCCAGTCAACTGCAGCATCATTTACTTGGATGCGATTTTTGCTAAATTTATGTATTGCAATTCTCGCTTTTATTTTTATCTTAGTGTTGGCTTTCCCTATCGGTTTTTATGGGATGGCAATGTATATTGCACCAAGTTTGCCAAGTTTAGATGAATTAAAACAGGCTAAACTTGCGATGCCGCTACAGATTTATACCAAAGATAATCAGTTGGTGGGTCAGTATGGTAATACGATGTCACTGCCTGTGACCTATGAGCAAATACCCAAAAATATGGTCAATGCTTTTTTAGCTGCCGAAGACTCGGCTTTTTTTCAACATAGCGGTATTAGTGTTAAAGGGATTGGGCGAGCCCTAACCGAGGCAGTTAGTGATGAAGACACCCAAACAGGTGGCTCCACGATCACCCAGCAGGTTGCAAAAAACTATTTTTTATCATCTGAACGCACCATTAACCGTAAGCTCACCGAGCTATTTTTGGCACGTAAAATTGAAGAAAAATTGTCCAAAAAAGAAATTTTAACCCTGTACGTTAATAAAATTTATTTGGGTCAAGGGGCATACGGTGTCAAAGCCGCTGCCAAGCAGTATTATAGCAAATCCTTAAATAATCTTACCATCGCTGAAATGGCGATGATCGCAGGACTGCCCAAAGCCCCTTCAAAATACAACCCCGTTGCCAATCCTGAACGTGCCGTAGAACGCCGCAACTGGATTTTGGGACAAATGCTAAAAAATGGCGCCATTACCCAAGCCCAACATGATGAAGCAGTAGCAGCACCCATTGGTTTGCACCTATACCAAGCCAAACTGGATATGAACCTCCCCTATCTTGCAGAAATGACGCGCGCGGCGCTGGTACAACAATATGGTGATAAAGTAGTAGATTCAGGTTGGCGAGTCAAATTAACCGTCGATAGCCACGCGCAACAAACTGCTGAAAACGCTATCAAACGCGGACTTTTTGCCTATGATCGCCGCCACGGTTGGCGGGGTGCTACCGCGAATACCAAAGATAAAGAAAAACCTGCAAAACTTGCCAATTTTCCTGTTATGAGTTCATTTTACCCCGTCGAGGTTACCAAGGTATATGCTGGCAATGGTTTTGATGCAGTAATGCAAGACGGCAGTAAAATATCGGTACCATGGTCTGGCATGCGCTGGGCTACGCTGCACTACCGCAACCCCAACTCGGCTTATATGTCAAACAATATCGTCAATAATCATGATATTGTATATGTGACTGCCAATGCAGACAAGACTAGCTGGAGTTTGGTACAAATTCCCGCGGTTGAAGGTAGCTTGGTGGCACTAGAACCCGATACAGGGGCATTATTGGCAGTGGTGGGCGGTTTTGACTTTAATAAAAGCAAATTTAACCGCGCATTACAAGGTTATCGCCAGCCAGGTTCTACGATCAAGCCATTGGTATATACCACAGCTCTAGAAAAAGGCTTTAGTCCTGACACCATGATTTCAGATGGGCCTTTAACCGTTGGTTCATGGGTTCCCAAAAACTCAGATGGGCGTAATCTAGGTATGATTCCGCTTCGTAAAGGACTATATTTATCTAGAAACTTGGTTTCAATTCGTGTACTGCGCTCGGCAGGTATTTCTGATACGCGTGAACTGCTCAATGAATTTGGTCTAGAAAAAGAACGCATGCCAAACACCCTATCATTGGCACTCGGTTCAGGCGAGGCAACGCCTTTACAAATGGCAACAGGTTATGCCACTTTTGCTAATGGCGGACATCGTATACAGCCCTATTTTATTGAACAAATTTTTGATTACTCAGGTAAACTTCATTATCAAGCCAATCCAAAACAAGCCTGTGCTGTCTGCTTTAATAATGACTTGACCAAAACCAATGAGCAAAATCTAAAAGCCTTTAAAGCTCACCAAGATGCCCTACAAAAAGGGCATATTGGCACCGATATGGCGGCTAATAAAACTGCCAACACAGCCAATTTACTTGATGATGATCCCATGGCAAAAGAAGATAGCAACGCTAGCGAACTTGCCACAGAAACCCAAAAAACCCCTGAAGAACTTGCCCTAGAAAAAAGCACCAAACAGATGCTAGCCAGACAAGCAAGCCTAGAAGCCGCACTCTATGATGCAGGGCCTGATACCGATAAGCTCAAGCCCGCCGCGATGCAATATGTAGCAGCCCAGCAAGCACCACGTATTATTTCATCTAATGTTGCCTTCCAAATGGCAAACATACTACGCGATGTGATTCAGCGCGGTACAGCAGTCAAGGCACGTGCTTTGGGTCGGTCTGATGTAGGCGGCAAGACAGGTACCACCAATGAGGCAAAAGATGCTTGGTTTGCTGGTATTCACCCCAAAATCGTCACTACAGTTTGGGTGGGTTTTGATCAGCCGCTTGGCATGGGCAGACGTGAATTTGGTGGGGTCGCCGCACTGCCAATTTGGCTGGATTTTACTTCCAAAATTCTTAAAGATCAGCCTATCCAATGGGTTTCTGTCAATAATCGCGCCAAGTCCAAAAAACAAGAACAAGAAACCATTGAGCTTACCGACAATGGCTCTCGGCGCGTTGATAGTAAAGGCAATGAAATCGCTGATAGTAAACCCCCACAAGCTGTCACCCAAAAGCGTCCAGAAGAGCAAATGACTACTGATCCAACAGGGGCAAGTGTGGCAAATATTAACTACTCGCAGCTAAATGCAAACCGCCCTGTGAATTAAAAAAAATGCATTACTCTAGCCAGCAACCCTAGCAAAAAGCACGATAAATTATTATCGTGCTTTTTTATTTTAGCTTGTTAAGGTAATTTTACTTTAGGGATAGGCGTTAGAACCTGTTCACGATTAAAAAATATGCTAAAATAAGCGACATAATCGATTAATAACCGAATCATTCACCATGAGAAAAGCCTATCCAAGCGACATTAGCCGAAAACAATTTGAGCACAT
>CALAPG010000217.1 GCA_937889485.1 uncultured Moraxella sp.
CGGCAAATGTGGTGATGGCGACCACGCTGTCACCGTCTTTTAAATCAATCAGCTTGTTGCCTTTGCCTTTTTTCATCTCGGGTAGTTCAGTGAGTGGATAAATAAGCAAATACCCCGCCGAATTTACCACGGCAATGAGGGTGTCCGCCTCAGCAATACGGGTGGTCATGAGGGTGGCACTCTCATCAAAGTTGATGATATTTTTGCCCGCTTTTTGGCTAGTATCCAAATCGCTCAAGGTGTTGATAAAGCCATACCCTTGCGAGCTTGCCATGATAAGTTTGTCGTTGTCTTGTCCCATCAGCACATTGACAAAACTTGCCCCGCCAGTCGGTTTTAGTAGGCTAGTTAGCGGTTCGCCTTGTCCCCGTGCTGATGGCAAGGTATGGGCATCAAGGCGATAACTGCGCCCTGTACTATCCATGAGATAGACTTTTTCATTAGATTTGCCTTGAGCGGCTGCCAAATAGCCATCGCCTGAGCGGTAATTCATATTCACCGCATCGACATCATGCCCTTTGGCAGCGCGTATCCAGCCAGATTGCGAGACAATTACGGTGACAGGCTCGCTAGGCGTTAGGTCGGTTTCTTTGAGGGCGGTCGCTTCAGTGCGCTCGACAATCGGTGATTGGCGTTTGTCACCGTGTTCTTTTATGTCACGGGTGAGTTCTTCAATCATGAGTGCGGTGAGGCTGTCAGGATTATTTAGGTATTCTTCGAGTTTGGCTTTTTCAGCCTCAAGCTCGCTTTGCTCTTGTTTGAGTTCAATTTCTTCAAGGCGTGCCAGTTGGCGCAGGCGAATATCCAAGATGGCATTGGCTTGGGTGTCGCTCAACTTGTAACGGTTCATCAGCTCAAGTTTGGGATCTTCTTCTTCTCGAATAATGCGAATCACTTCATCAATATGCAAATAGGCAATCAGCAGCCCTGCCAAGATATGTAATCGTTGCTCGATTTTGTCAAGTCGGTATTGCAGGCGGCGTATGACGGTATCACGGCGCACCGACAGCCACTCGGTTAAGATGGTCAGTAGGGATTTGACTTGCGGTTTGCCGTTGGTGCCAATCATGTTGAGGTTAACGCGGTAGTTATTTTCAAGGTCAGTGCTGGCAAATAAATGACTCATCATGGTGTCCACGTCTACCCGATTAGAGCGCAGCTCAAGCACAATGCGGCAAGGGTTTTGATGGTCGGATTCATCATGGATATCGGTGACCCAAGGTAATTTTTTGCTATTAATCAAGTTGGCAATTTGTTCGATGATTTTGTTGCCAGATACTTGATAGGGTAGCGCGTCAATGATGATGAGGTTTTTTTCTTTATCATCCACATGGTAGGTAGCGCGCATTTTATAGCTACCCCGACCTGTTTTATACATTTGTAATAAGTCTTCGGGCGCGGTGATAATCTCAGCTTTGGTAGGTAAGTCTGGCGCTGGGATATATTTGGCAAGTTCACGCTCGGTCAAGTGCGGTTTTTTGAGTAAAGCGATACAGCCTTTGACCACCTCAGTGAGGTTGTGGGGAGGGATATCTGTTGCCATGCCCACCGCAATGCCTGTGGTACCATTTAATAAAATATGGGGAAGACGGGCGGGCAAGGTGACGGGCTCTTGAAGGGTGCCATCAAAGTTATCTTGCCAATCCACTGTACCTTGACCAAGTTCGTTGAGCAAAATATTGGCATAGGCAGAGAGCTTAGCTTCAGTATAGCGCATGGCGGCAAAAGATTTTGGGTCATCGGGCGACCCAAAGTTACCTTGCCCGCTAATTAAAGGATAACGGTAGCTAAAAGGCTGGCTCATCAGTACCATTGCTTCATAGCAGGCACTATCGCCATGTGGGTGATATTTACCAATCACATCACCGATGGTACGTGCAGACTTCTTGGGTTTGGCAGTATGTTTGAGCCCAAGCTCGCTCATGGCATACACAATGCGGCGCTGCACGGGTTTTAGCCCATCGGCAACGTGGGGCAATGCCCTATCCATAATCACGTACATGGCGTAATTTAGGTAGGACTTTTCGGTAAACTCCGCAATCGAGCGAGTGGGATTGTTAATTGCGTGGGGCAAAGCAGGGGTATTAGACATAATCGGGCTTAATGATTTCACAGGTTAAAAAAGACAATCGCGACGTGCATTACAAGCAATATCGTTGGCAACCACCATAGTGGGTATAAACATTGGTTAAAAAAGCGCATCAATTAGCAAATATCATAAAGCTTGCGCCCAGAAAAACAAGGGCAAATCTCCCAATGCCAATATTTAGACGTCAAAGCGTGTCGTTTTGGTAATTATTTTTTTAAAAAATAATAATTAGCACACCATAAGTATAGAGAATACGCTTGAGAGTTGGGACAATTTTTAGTATTTTAATAAGACGTTTGGCTATCATTAAATATAATTTTAGTA
>CALAPG010000218.1 GCA_937889485.1 uncultured Moraxella sp.
TACATTATTATTGTGTTTCAACATCTCTAACTTGCTGCCTTCGGGACCTGAATGCAGATATATGATGCCATTTTCATAACCGAAGTTCATGGGAACTACATAGGGATTACCTTCTAAATCTGTAATGCCCACAAAACAGGCATAAAAAGTGTAAAAAAAGGCGAGAACTCTGCTCGCCTTTTTTTATATGATGAAGTTTTAAGGGTGTCGTATCATCACGGGTGGCTTACTTTTCCAAAATAGCCACTACCCCTTGACCGCCTGCTGCACAAATAGAAATCAAGGCACGACCTGAGCCCTTTTGGTCAAGTAGTTTGGCAGCGCTTGCTAAGATGCGCCCACCTGTAGCCGCAAAAGGATGCCCCGCCGCCAATGATGAGCCGTTGACGTTGAGTTTGCTGCGGTCAATCGCGCCTAAGGGCTGTTCAAGACCTAGACGCTCTTTACAAAAGCTTTCATCCTCCCATGCCGCAAGGGTTGATAGCACTTGTGAGGCGAAGGCTTCATGGATTTCATAATAGTCAAAATCTTGCAAGCTAAGACCTGCGCGTGCCAACATGCGTGGTACCGCATAGGCAGGTGCCATAAGTAAGCCTTCTTTTACCCCTTTTTTACCAACAAAATCTACAGCTGCGGTTTCTTGGTGGGCGATGTAGGCAAGTGGTTTGAGGTTATTTTTTGCCGCCCAGTCGTCACTGGCAAGTAGTACGCATGAGGCACCATCGGTAAGTGGGGTTGAGTTGCCCGCGGTCATGGTTGGATTGGCGTTTTTCTTGCCAAACACAGGCTTGAGTGACCCCAGTTTTTCAAGCGAAATATCTGGGCGTAAGTTGTTGTCACGGGTCAAGCCTTTAAATGGAGTCATCAGGTCATCAAAAAACCCTTCGTCATAGGCGCGTGCCAGATTTTTGTGGCTATTAAAGGCAAGTTCATCTTGCGCTTCACGAGAAATGCCCCATTCAAGCGCGGTGATGGCTTGGTGGTCGCCCATCGATAGCTTGGTGCGTGGTTCGCCATTTTGCGGCGCGTCAATCAAATCTTTGGGGTTGATGCTCAAAATCGCTTGGAGGCGTTGTTGATTGGTTTTGGCGTTATTGAGTTTTAGCAAGGCTTTACGCAGCCCATCACCAATGCCTAGCGGTGCATCCGAGGTAGTATCCACACCCCCTGCAATTCCTGAATCAATCAACCCCAGCGCAATTTTATTACTCACCGCAAAGGTGGCTTGAAGCCCCGTGCCGCACGCTTGCGAGATATCATAAGCAGGGGTTTGGGGGCTCAACGCAGTGCTAAGTACACACTCACGGGTTAGGTTGATATCACGGCTTAATTTGATGACCGCACCTGCCACCACTTCACCCAATCTCTTATCTTGCAAATTATAACGCTCAACCAAGCCGTTGAGCGCGGCGGTTAGCATATCACTGTTGCTAACGTTGGCGTATTGACCATTTGAGCGGGCAAATGGAATACGATTACCGCCGATAATGGCGACTTTTTTAAGTGAATTTGTCTTGTTTTCAGCCATGATGAATAAATCCTTTGTAGCGAGTCAGGTAAACGACACTCATAGAGTAAGTGAATAAAATAAGCGGCATTAAAAAGTTTAAACGAAACAATAACGCGTTTAAGACTGTCATGATGTTACCATAAAAAATCACTAAAATTGTTATTAACTGGCTAATTGATAAAAAAATTTTATAAATTAACCCAATTGATATAATATTAAGTTTTTGAATAATGGGTTATACTAGCAAAATCATTTACCAAAATTGTAATCGCATACCGATTGCCACCCACTATGTGGTCTGTCAAGCAGTGCGCTTACGCTGCTTGATTGTGCAATCGCTGCTTTATCAAAATAAAAAAGGAGTTAATATGTCAGACCATTATTCAGAATTTGTTCAATCATCGGTAGGACGCAAAATTGCCCAAAATTTGGGTTTGCCGCTACCTACCACCTTAGAGCGCTTTAAAGAAGGTCAAGCCCCAATTACAGGCCGTGTGATTTTTGGTAGTAGCCTCAATGGCGCCTTGGCTGGCAGTATTGCCAAAATTTTGGCAAATACCCAAGCGCAAGTATTTATGGATGCGGCGCAAACAGCCAGTGCGGCGTTGACACAAGCTCATATCAGCGCTAGCGCTTTTACCGCTGAACAGACTTATAAGGTCGCTATTTTTGATGCCTCGGGTATCCAAAGCGCCGATGACTTAAAACAAGTGTATACGTTTTTTCACCCCATTGCCCGTTCAATTGAAAAATCAGGCAGGGTAGTGGTACTTGGGCTGCCACCTGAGCAGTGTCAGTCTATCGCACAAGCCGCGGCGCAGCGTGCGTTGGAAGGCTTTGTAAAATCAGTGGCAAAAGAATTTAAACGCGGTATCACCGCACAGCTCATTTATGTCGCAGAACACGCCGCCGAAAACTTAGAGTCCACCTTACGCTTTTTTGCCTCGCCACGCTCCGCTTATGTTTCAGGGCAAGTGGTGCGCGTAGGGGCAGGTAATGGGGTGGCAGTAGACTGGCAAAAGCCACTAAAGGATAAAACGCTGGTAGTGACTGGGGCAAGTCGCGGTATCGGTGAAGCGATCGCGCATGTTCTAGCGCGTGACGGTGCGCATGTAATTTGTGTGGACGTTGCCGCGCAGCAAGCAGATTTACAAAAAGTGGCAGGTGAAATTGGCGGCTCTACCTTAACCCTGGATATCACCGCCGATGATGCAGGACAAAAAATTGCCGAAGCAGCTGCCAAACGAGGCGGACTAGACGGTATTATTCACAATGCAGGCATTACCCGTGATAAAACCCTTGCCAAAATGGATGACGCCATGTGGGACGCGGTGCTCAATGTCAACCTAAATGCCGAAGAAAAAATTGACGACTATCTACTGAGTCATCAAGCCTTCAATCCCAATGCCAGAATTGTTTGCGTTTCGTCTATCAGCGGCATTGCGGGCAACTTGGGACAAACCAACTATGCCATGAGTAAGGCGGGCGTGATTGGGGCAGTACAAGCCACCGCACCAACCCTAAAAGACGGTATTACCATCAACGCCGTTGCCCCTGGATTTATTGAAACCCAAATGACCGCGGCTATCCCATTTGCCATTCGTGAAGCGGGTCGCCGTATGAACTCAATGAGCCAAGGCGGTTTGCCGATTGACGTGGCAGAAACTATCGCATGGCTTGCC
>CALAPG010000219.1 GCA_937889485.1 uncultured Moraxella sp.
GCGCGACCTTGGCAACACCGTGATTGTGGTAGAGCACGATGAAGACGCCATTCGCCTTGCCGACCATATCATTGACATTGGCGTGGGCGCTGGGGTGCATGGTGGTCATGTGATTGCTGAAGGCACCGCCAAAGAAATTGCTAAAAACCCCGAGTCTTTGACAGGGCAATATTTGTCGGGTAAAAAGAAAATCGAAGTACCAAAAGTACGTCATCAAGCCAAAACCGCCAATGATGATAAATACCAAAAAATGCAAGATTCGGCAATTCCCCTGACCAAAAACCAAGCCAAAAAAGCCGAAGCCCAAAAGCAAGAAAAGCCAAAAAAAGAAAAAACTGCAGCAAAACCGCTGATGGTAACTTTGACAGGGGCAACGGGCAACAACCTAAAAAACGTTACTTTAAATCTGCCAATTGGTATTTTTACCGCCATTACAGGGGTGTCAGGCTCAGGCAAATCCACCTTGATTAACCGCACCCTACTACCACTAGCCACCACCCAGCTCAACAATGCCACTACCCATGTGGCAGAAAGCTATGACAGCATCAGTGGGCTTGAACATCTAGACAAAGTGGTGGATATCGACCAAAGCCCGATTGGGCGCACGCCCCGCTCCAACCCTGCTACTTACACAGGGGTGTTTGGTCCGATTCGCGATTTATTTGCCCAAGTCCCCGAGGCTAAAGCGCGCGGCTATCAAGCAGGGCGATTTAGCTTTAATGTCAAAGGGGGTCGCTGCGAAACCTGCCAAGGCGATGGTTTGATTAAAGTGGAAATGCACTTTTTGCCCGATATGTATGTGCCGTGCGATGCTTGTCACGGCAAACGCTACAACCGTGAAACCCTTGAAATCACCTATAAAGGCAAAAATATCAACGATGTGCTGACGATGACGGTAGAGGATGCGGCAGCCTTTTTTGAGGCGATTCCTGCCATCTATCGCCGCCTGCAAGCCTTGATGGAGGTAGGACTTGGCTATATTCGTTTGGGACAATCTGCGCCCACGTTATCGGGCGGTGAAGCACAGCGGGTCAAACTTGCCAAAGAACTGTCCAAGCGCGATACAGGGCAGACCTTATATATCTTGGATGAACCGACAACGGGCTTACATTTTCATGATATTGCCAAGCTACTGGATATTTTGCATACCCTGCGTGACCGTGGCAATACCGTGGTGGTGATTGAGCACAATTTGGATGTGATTAAGACGGCAGACTGGATTGTGGATTTAGGGCCTGAAGGCGGCTCAGGCGGTGGCGAAATTATCGCCGAGGGTACGCCAGAGCAAGTGGCAGAGAACGCGCGCTCACATACAGGTAGGTTCTTAAAGCCGATGTTAAAGGCGTGATTAGAGCGTGATTGAAGCGTGATTGGGGTTAGCACCTTGTGGTCTAACCCTTTTTCGTATTTTGGGCTTACCACAATGCTATTTTTCTTTTAGGGTACTTATGCTAGGCTAAAGCAAAAAATCTGGGTCAATTATGTCAAAGTCTCCCCAACCAAAATATGAATTATTAGCAAATAAACCTAGCCATTACCCCAATTTTTCCCTATCAAAAAAACTGTTAAAACCCAGAGTCAATAATGACTGGTTTTCGCTACCGCCTGCGGTATATGGCAGTATTTATTTGGGGTTAATTCCTGTTTTTGGGCTGCTTTATACCTTTTTACCCAATATGGCGTTTAATCATGAAGACATGGGATTTTTGGAAGCCATGTATTTTAGCGCCATTACCGTTACCACCACAGGTTTTGGTGATGTTACCCCCACCAATACTGCTACGCGCGCCATTGTGATGGTGGAATCAGTCATGGGCGTGGTGTCTGCGGGGCTATTTTTAAATGCCATTACCTATCATCGTGAACAAACCATGCGCCGTTTAATGGATGCTTATGAAGCGAAAAAAGAAACCTCTTATGCGTTTGCGCGGCTACATAGTCATGACAGCTTAATTACTCTAAATATGAACACTTACCTAAATCGTGTCAACCAGCTGCTTGGCGTAGAATCAGAGCAAACCCCTGTGGCTCAGTCCGACCGTGAAGGGTGCATCAATCTCAGTAATGCCAATGATTTGCCAAATGCACGGGCTAGCGCTGCCCCCAAAGCCAAGGTTTCTAAGCAGCTCATTGGCATTCATGAACCAATTCCAGAAGACTTGGTATTTACCAATTTGCAGCATCTATTTAATGCATCCACACGTTTGACCGATGACCCACAAAAACCACAAATTTGGTATTATTATCAATCACTTGATGATTTGATTAATAGCATTGAAAACTTGGTGAGAGAAACTGAGACATACCGCTGGGAGGATTTGGAGAATCTGTGTATCAACTATTTAAGGGATATTAAGTCATTTGACTCGAGTAGCTATATTTTGGCAGAGCCAAATTTTGAAAAACAGCTTGCCGATATTCAAGCACAGCGTCAGCAGGACATGATTTTAATTGGTGAATTTCCCAGTGATAAAACCGTGGTGCTCTCTAGCGAAAACAGCTTGAATCCTTATATCATTTTGTTTATGGGAATTCAGACCACTATTCAATTTATCAAAACCTTTCAATCGCGTTATCAGCAAATTATGCAGGCGATTTGACCCAAAAAAACACCCCACTAGCCAGTGAGGTGTTTTTGTTAATCAATTAATTAATCAGTCAATGATGAATTAGTGACCAAATTGGTTGGCAGTATTTTTAGCACCGC
>CALAPG010000220.1 GCA_937889485.1 uncultured Moraxella sp.
GTTACCAAAAATGTCACCAACCCCGAGCGGCACGATGTTCAATGATAGTCTTGAGCAAACCATGCCAGACGAAGCTTGCACCCCATCAGCCAAAAAACTCACAAACAAAATCCCTAACCTGCCAACTGACGGGCTAGGTAGCAGTATCGCTGAGGTGCTAGACAGCGAATATCGCGGGGTGAGCCTTTATGCCGTGGCAATGTTGGTATTGGTCATTGCCATGCTATGGACGGGGGTAAGCGTGGTGGAGCAAATTCAAAACTACCACCAACAGTATGGCGAGCTACAAACCCTCAAAAAACAGTTTCGCCAACTACAAATGGAACACCAGCGCATGCTCATTGAGCAGCAAACCTTTAGTGCCACGCCCCAAGTGATGAACCGTGCGGTGGCTGAGCTTAATATGTTTTACCCTAACATCACAGACCGTATGATTATTCATGATAACACCGTGAGCGTGCTGCATGCCGATACCGTGCCAGCCACCTCTTCTTCAGCACATCTTGATACAGATAGTGCCCAGTCAACTGAGGCTACTATTGATCCAGAAACCCAGCACTAATGAGGCCATAGAGTGAGTCTTCGTAATAAAAATTCTATGCCAACCAAAGTTGCGCCAAAAAATTCTAAAAAAAACACCGTAAGTGGTACACCCACCAAGGTCACTTTGCCCAAGCGCCGTAGCGGGGCGTCAAGGCAAGGGAGCATTGAAGAAGATGCCATCCGCTTTAAAATTGTATGGGGGCTGATGGGGGGAATCTTTGTTGCAATTTTTTGTCGGCTTGCTTATATCCAATTGATTAATAAAGATTATTATCAAGATAAAGGCAATTCACTCATTACCACCATCAAAAAAGAGCCTTCTTATCGCGGCATGATTACCGATCGCAATAACATGCCGTTGGCGATATCAGCCCCGCTTACCACGGTGACGTTTAGTCCACATGAATATGCGGTTGAATATTACGAGTTAAAAGCAAGGCAGCAATCTTTGCAAAAAGCAAAGCCTAGCCAATCAGTGACGCGTGAGCTTGAGCGTATCAATAAACGTCTGCAAAACATGGATTTTGCCAAATTATCTGCCTTAACAGGTATTGGCGTGGGCGAATTTAAAAATGCGGTGCGCCTCAATGATAACATCAACCTTGCCGACAAAGAGGCGATCAAAGCGGTATTACCCAAAGGGGCAGGTTCACATTACTTTTTATTGATGAAAAATGTGCAGCCTGAAGC
This sequence comes from uncultured Moraxella sp., assembly GCA_937889485.1. Taxonomy (GTDB): domain Bacteria; phylum Pseudomonadota; class Gammaproteobacteria; order Pseudomonadales; family Moraxellaceae; genus Faucicola. The sequence goes on from CALAPG010000220.1 coordinate 1,234, forward strand.
TGCCAAAGCGCTGATAGATGCAAATTTTTCGGGCGTGAGCGCCGAAACATTTTATCAGCGCTACTATCCGCAGCCACAGCCCAACGCGCAGTTACTAGGCTTTATGGCGCGTACCAATAACAAAGATGGTATGCACTACCAAGGTCAGGCAGGGATTGAGCGCGTTTTTAATGACATGCTATCTGGCAGAGATGGTGAAGTCATGGTGATGCGAGATGCCAAAAACAACAGCATCAAAGAGATAGAGCAGGTAAAACCCGAAGTTGCGGGTAAAGACTTGCAGCTGACAGTGGATTCAAGGCTACAATATATCTTATATCAAGAGCTTGAAAAAGTGGGGCGGGTACAGCAAGCGCGCTGGGCGGCGGGCATGGTAGTAGATGTGAATTCAGGTGAGGTGATGGCAATGTCCAACTGGCCATCTTATAATGCCAATGACCTTAATACCATGACCAACGAAAACCAGCGTAACCACGCCTTTATGGACGTGTTTGAGCCAGGTTCAGTGATGAAGCCGATTACCGTTGCCACAGGGCTAAAATCGGGGCAATATACCGTGAATTCCTTGATTAATACCAGCCCAGGTAGCATGGTGGTACAAGGTCATACCATTCGTGATCATGGTAATCTTGGCACCATTAGCTTACGCACCTTGCTACAAAAATCCAGCAATATCGGCTCGGCAAAAATCGCATTGTCGCTGCCACCTTCTGCCATGAGCGATGGGCAAAAAGCATTTGGCTTTGGCGCCAAAACCAATTTAAAATTGCCTGGTGAATCCGCTGGCGTAGTACCAACGCCAGAAGCCAATGAAATTGCCCGCCGTGCCACGGTTTCTTATGGCTATGGTTTACAAGTAACATTAGCCCAGCTTGCCCAAGCCTACAGCGTACTAGGTGCAGGTGGGGTAATGCACCCATTAACGATTATCAAAAGTACCCGTGACAATGCCCTTAATAATAGCAGCACCAACAATGTGGCAGTGCCTTTTGCCAAGCCGTCTACTAGTCAAGTGATTAAAAACAGCGATGCACTTGCCATTGTCGATATGTTGACTGCAGTTACCGAACCTGGCGGAACAGCAACACTCGCCGCGATAGATGGCTACCGTGTGGCGGGAAAAACAGGGACAGCAAGACGCACCAACCCAAATGGTGGCTACTATGATGACCAATACCGTACCGCCTTTGTTGGGATTGCACCTGCCTCCAATCCAAGATTTGTGGTGGCAATTATGGTGGAAGACCCGCGCGTACAAAAATTTGGTGGCTTGGTAGCAGCACCCGTATTTCGTAGTGTGATGAAAGAAGCGCTGCGATTATATAATGTGCCCTTTGATAAGCCACTATCAGGCAAAGAAACCATCGCCACCAGTATTGAAAGCGTCAACGATTTATAACCCATGTTAAAGGACACTAGTATGCTTACTTTGCAGCCCATGATGACTGGCTTGTCACTTCCTCAGCCTGTCATACTTGCTTTAACACCCGTTATCAATACTAAATTTAACCGTTTTGTGGTCGATAGTCGCCAAGTGGCAGCCGATGATGTGTTCGTGTTATTAAAAAGTCAAAATCCACACGACATACCAGACTTGCAAAAAATAACGCGCTACGTGCATGAGGTAGCAGGGCAGGCAGCTTTTATCTTGTCTGAAATTGACCTATCCCCAGTGGCAGCCCAGTTTTCTCTACCTATTATTTATTTGCCTACTATCCGTGATTATTTGGGCGCGCTGATTCAACAAAGCCTACAGCTTAACGACCCCCAGCCGCTCCCCGCCGTGGTCGCGGTAACAGGTACCAACGGTAAAACTACCGTAAGCCAGCTCATTGCCCAATTAGTGAGCCAGTCCGAGCAAAAAACAGGCGTCATGGGAACGGCAGGCAATGGGATATTAACCAGTCAAGGACAACTAAGCCTAACCCCTACCACCCATACCACGCTTGAGGTGTTTAACCTACAACACGCCTTGTATGACTTTGCCAAACAAGGGGTAAACATATTGGCGATAGAAGCAAGCTCTCATGGGCTGCATCAGCAGCGTCTACAAGCCATGCCTGTGACAGTGGCAGTATTTACCAACCTAAGCCGTGATCACCTTGATTATCACACCGATATGCAAGACTATGCCAATGCCAAAGCGCGGCTGTTTAATAGCCAGTTTTTTCCTGAGCTCACCCATGCCATTATCAATGTGGATGATGAGTTTGCCAAAGTAATGATAGACCAAGTGGCTAGCAATGAGGTGACCGTCTGGCGCTATAGTCTGACCAACCCTGAAGCGGAATTTTTTGCCAAAAGTATCAAGCCCAGTTTAGAGGGCGTGGAGCTTGTGATTGCTACGCCCATGGGTGAGATTACCTTGGTAAGTCCGCTATTAGGGCGCTTTAACGTAGCAAATCTGCTTGCCAGTATCGCAGCCGCGGCAGCCATGGGCATGTCGCTTTCAGCGCTTGCCAATGCGGTACCTAAGCTTAAGGGCGCCGTGGGTCGTATGGATAAAGTGGCGTGTACCAAAGGGTGCTTTATCGTGGATTATGCCCATACCCCTGATGCGCTAGAACAAGTGTTAATCAGTCTAAAACCGCATTGTGACGGCAGACTGTGGGTGGTATTTGGCTGTGGTGGCGACCGTGATAAAGGCAAGCGCCCATTGATGACCCAAGTGGCGCTACGTTTGGCGGACCAAGTTATCCTAACCGCCGACAATCCTCGCACCGAGGATCCCCATGCCATTTTGCTTGACATGCAAGCGGGTATGAGCCAAGCGCAGCATAATAAAACGGTGGTACAACCTGACCGCAAAGCAGCCATTCACTATGCTGTACGGCAGGCGGATGCCAATGACATTGTGGTAATTGCGGGAAAAGGGCATGAAACCTACCAAGAAATTAATGGCGTACGTTATGATTTTGATGATCGCGTGATGATCGCCGAAGCGCTCAAACTTAGACAAGACTAAACCGCCCTGACCCAAGCCCTAACCGTGCATGGCAGCGGCTATTACTTTTTTAAACTTGCTGAAAATTACCTTTAGGACATTGCAATGGCAGCTTATATTTGGCACTCCCAAAATCTTACCGACGCCGTAAAAGCCCTCAATCCTGTGTGGCAGGGTGACTTTAGCGGCACTGCCACCCGCATTATTACCGATACGCGCCAACTAAAATCAGGCGATATTTTTTTGGCAATTGAAGGTGAGAATTTTGATGGGCATCATTATCTACAAACCGCTATTGACCAAGGTGCAGTTGCCTGTATTGTAAGCCGTGCGCAGCCAATCGCGATTGCGCAGCTTATTGTAACAGACACCAAACTGGCGCTTGGGCAGTTGGGCGCGTATCGCCGCCGCCAGCACCCAAATCTCAAGGTTATTGCCATTACAGGTTCCATGGGCAAAACCAGCACCAAAGAGATGCTAGGCAGTATCTTAAGCGGTATTGCGCCAACGTTAATCACCCGTGGCAATCTCAATAATGACTTGGGCGTGCCTATGATGCTGCTAGAGTTAGAAGACAGCCACCAGTTTGCGGTGATGGAGCTAGGTGCCAACCATGTGGGCGAAATTGCCTATACCACCCATCTGGTCAAACCTGATGTGGCATGTGTTCTTAATATCGGTACCGCACACTTGGGTGAATTTGGCGGGCGCGATAATATTGCACGTACCAAAGCCGAAATCTATCAAGGTTTGCAGGACAGTGGCGTGGCGATTGTGCCGTTTGGCGATGATTATGCAGATACCTTATGGCAAAAAGCCAGCCAGTTTACCGCCAATATTTTGACGTTTGGTGAGTGCAAGACCACATTTGAGGCAGCGGGCATTGACCCAGTCGACTACCAAAGCATGCAGATGACTGCCAGTGATACGGTACTGATGATGGGTGATGTATTTGCTGATGATGTCGAGGTGGGTAATGACTGCCAGTTTAGCCTTAATATCAACCTAACGGTAGATGAAGTGGACAGTATCGAGGTGCAATTACCCTTTGCTGGTGCCCACAATGTCAATAATGCCTTAGCAGCCGCCGCGTGTGCTACTGCGCTTGGGATCGGGATAGATGCCATTGCCCATGGTTTGTCTTGTGCCAAGCCTGCCAAAGGTCGCCTTAATTTTATTGAATGGGGTCAACACACCTTGATTGATGATACCTACAATTCTAACCCGTCGGCGGTATTGGCGGCGGCTGAGGTGCTCATCGAACAACCCACCAAAAAAGTGTTGGTACTGGGGGATATCGGCGAGCTTGGCGAGGACAGTGCCAAAGAACATGAAGCGCTCGGTCATCAGTTAGCGTCGCTCCCCATTGACGCGCTGTGGGTGGTGGGTGATTTTATGGCGCATACTGCCACCGCTGCCAACCAAGTGCAGCCAACCCTTGCGCGTCATTTTGCGGATAAACCAAGCTTGGCTCAAGCATTGCAGCAATTGATGGCGTCTACGCCTTGCAGCGTGCTGTTCAAGGGGTCACGGTATACCGCAATGGAAACGCTTATCGCTGATATATTGGCAAGTGAGTCCCAATAAATCTTGCGTTATGTTACTCAAAAATGGCGTGGTTTTGAGGGCATCAAACCCGTCAAACTGCCCACTTGTGATGGTCAATGTCCCAAAAGTGTCCAATTTTTTCATCGTTTTTAGCAAAAACCCTATAAAGGAGTCCACTTGTGCTACTGTGGTTATTTGAATGGCTTAGCCAATTTTATTCCCCATTTTCGGCTGTGTCATCGCTGACCTTACGCGTGCTACTCGCGGTGGTGACGGCACTTTCTATTAGTATGGTGTTTGGCGGGCGGGTGATTGAACGCTTGCGCGCCTTAAAATACGGTCAAGCCATCCGCAATGATGGTCCCCAAAGCCACCTTGCCAAGACGGGTACACCGACTATGGGCGGGATTTTGATATTGGGAAGTATTTTAGTTACCACCCTATTGTGGGCAAATTTGACTAACCCTTATGTATGGATTTTACTGGTGGTACTGGTGATTTTCGGCGCCGTTGGCTGGGCAGATGATTGGCTAAAAATTAAGTACAAAAATCCGCAAGGTTTGATTGCTCGTAAAAAATACTTTTGGTTATCCGTAGGTGCGCTATTTGTGGGAACCTCATTATATTGGATTGCAAGCCAACAGACAGACATAGCAACCACTCACGCGATGCAAGACTTATTAATTCCGCTGTTTAAAAACGCGTCCATTTCGCTTTCTGCGGTGCCATTTGGCTTGGCATTTATCATTTTTACCTATTTTGTGATTAATGGTACCTCCAACGCTGTCAACCTAACCGATGGCTTAGATGGCTTGGCAATTTTTCCTGTGGTGCTAGTGGCGGCAGGGCTGGGTGTGTTTGCTTATGTTTCGGGGGATTTTCGTTTTGCCAACTACTTGCACGTGCCATATATTAGCTATAACAGTGATGTCACCGTAATTTGTGGTGCCATAGTTGGCTCTGGTCTGGGGTTTTTGTGGTTTAATGCGCATCCTGCACAGGTGTTTATGGGCGATGTGGGGGCATTGGCGCTTGGGGCGATGCTAGGCACAATTGCCGTTATGACCCGTCAAGAAATTGTGCTATTTATTATGGGCGGGTTATTTGTGGCAGAAGCGGTATCGGTCATGCTGCAAGTAGGTTCTTACAAACTTCGCAAAAAACGCATCTTTCGCATGGCACCGCTGCATCATCATTTTGAAGAGGGCGGCTGGAAAGAAACCCAAGTGGTGGCACGGTTTTGGATTATTACCATTATCTTGGTAATTTTGGGGCTAATGACCCTAAAACTGCGTTAACCCTTGGCTGCAAAACTTGCACTGGTAAAATTGATAAAAAAACTGGCATGGTAGCATGTCAGTTTTTTTTGGTGCCAAAGGCTTAACAGAATTTTTGTAAGGGCATTTTTAGGTATGTTATAATGACAAAAATGTGACCAAAAACGTCAACAAAACAGGTTTGTTATACGTAAAAGGAGGGTGGGGTGAAAATACAGGTTGGCGGCAACAGTATAGTGATTGGCTGCACGCCTGCTGGCAAACAAGCCCTCAAAGCAGGTAATCTTACCCCGCGTCAGCGCCAATTTATGTTGCTGCTTGATGAACAAAGCCAATTATGTGAACAAGCGATTGCGCAATTATTGCCAAAACTTGACTTAGAAGCCTTGGTGGCAAAAGGGCTTATCACCACGGTGCCAAGCCTAAGCGAATTGGGTCATCCTGCTTTATCGGCGGCGCTACCCCCAATTGTACCACCCGACAAACCCGCCATACCTAGCACCACAAAACCACATTTAAAAAATTTGGTAAATTTTTTGGATGCCTACGCAGGTGCTGAACCCCCTGTTCTGTCTGCCAATCCAGCGCCAACGCGCACTCGCCATGTGCCCAAAATTCCCGCAGTAATGCCGCCAAAAGCGGTGGAGGCACCTTCTGAAGACATTGTCATTGTGCAAAGTTTATTGGATAATTAGCAGCCTAATCCAAAACCCAAAAGAGATGGTTTGATGGTTGTTGATTCTAGCCCCAATCGTACGTCCCACACGCCTGCTATACAATTTTGCTGCCCACTGTGCCAAAGCCCACTGGTCGTTGGCGAAAAATTATGGCAATGCCGCGGCGATAACCCTCAGCAGCGCCAGCATTGTTTTGATGTGGCGCGTCAAGGCTATATTAATTTGTTACCTGTGCAGCAAAAAAATAGCAAGCACCCAGGTGATAGTGAAGCTGCCGTTGCGGCGCGTCAGCGGTTTTTGCAAGCTGGGTTTTATCAGCCCTTGCAAGAGGCGTTAGCCGATTTTTGTACCGCGTTATTGCCTAGGGGCAGCCACCCCAATTGGCTAGACATTGGCTGCGGGGAGGGTTATTACACAGAGCGCTTACTGACGCTAGCCCCTACAAATTTGGTGGCGCTCGATATCAGTAAACCTGCGGTAATGGCAACAGCAAAACGCCTTAGGCAAGCCTCCGCAGCCAACCCTACGCCTTCTACTTGCCGTATTTATACACTGGTTGCCTCGGCATCCCAAGTGCCGCTTGCCAGTCGTAGCGTGGATGTGATTAGCAGTATTTTCAGCCCTATTTTGCCCGAGGAATTTCATCGCTTATTAAGTGACAAAGGCTTTGTGGTGGTTGCCAAACCTGATGCCAATCATTTGTTAGAGCTACGAGCGGGCTTGTTTGAGCAGGTGGTTGCCCATGATTCCGATAAGTTTATTGATACCCTTGCGCCATATATGAGCCTAGTCAAGCAAATCACCATCGCAAATACCATTGCGCTTGATGCTAAGCAGCTATCTGACCTACTTACCATGACCCCCTACGCTTACCGTGCTCAGCCAGCCAGACGAGAAGCACTGCTTCATGCCTGTGAGCAAGCGGGTACGCTATCGGTGACTACCCAATTTGTGATTTATGGGTTTCAAAAAAACCAAGTATAACCCTGGCTATGCGCGTGGGTGGTGCTGATGGTGCAGTGCTTGGAGGCGCAGGGCGGCAACGTGGGTATAGATTTGGGTGGTGGATAAATCACTGTGCCCTAGCAGCATCTGCACACTACGTAAATCTGCCCCGTGATTGAGTAAGTGAGTGGCAAACGCGTGGCGCAATGTATGCGGCGACATATCCTTATCAATGCCTGCTTGCGCGGCATAGCGCTTGATAAGGTACCAAAAATTCTGTCTGGTCATATAGCCGCCTTGCTGGGAGATCGGAAGAGCGTCGTGTAGGGAAAGAGTGTCTTCGCCTGTGTAGA
>CALAPG010000221.1 GCA_937889485.1 uncultured Moraxella sp.
CTCAGAACGCTACAACCGCAAATGGGACATGCAGTATGCCCCAAGCATCTGCCATGGCTGCTCAGCAGGCTGCAATATCTCAGCGGGTGAGCGTTATGGCGAACTGCGCCGTATCGAAAATCGCTACAATGGCGAGGTTAATGGCTACTTCTTATGTGACCGCGGTCGTTTTGGTTACGGTTACGTCAACCGTTCAGACCGCCCACTGCAAACGCTTGAAACACGCAATGGTCAAAAAACGCCAATTAGTATTGACCAAACCATCGACGCCATCAAAACTCGCCTACAGGGCAAAAAAGTCATCGGTATTGGTTCGCCTGTGGCAAGTCTAGAGTCTAACTACGCGCTCAAACGCTTGGTGGGTAATGATAACTTTAGCATCGGTATTAATGCCAAAGAAAAAACCGTGGTACAAAAATGTATTGATGTATTGACCACTGACAACATCCACAACCCTAGCATGCGTGAGATTGAAGCGTATGACGCGGTGCTTATCTTGGGTGAAGATATTACCCAGACCAGTCCGCGTATTGCCTTGGCAGTGCGTCAAGCCGCCAAAAACCGTGCCAAACAAATGGCAGATGCCCTACGCACGCCAGACTTTTTGGCAGAGCCTGTGGCGCGTATTGGTCAAAAAGATTACAGTCCAATTTTTATCATTGATGTCAAAGACACCCGTCTTGATGACATTGCTAAAGTCAGCTGCGTAGCAACCCCCGATGATATCGCAAAATTAGGCTTTAGTATTGCTGAGCAAATGCAAAGCTTGGCAACTTCTCAATTACCCAAAGATTTGGTGATAGAAGAAGGTAATCATGGCGACGAAACCGCTTTTGCAAAACACATTGCCCAAACTTTACTCAAAGCCACAAAACCCCTCATCATTACGGGTTCCTCACTTTATCATACCGCCATTATTGAAGCGGCAGCACAGATTGCCAATATCGCCGAGCAAAAACGTGGTGAAGTAGTCACTTATGAAAAAGGTATTGTGGATGCACACAACGTGCAAGTCGATGCCGAAATCGCCAAAATTGATGAAGAACAAGCGGCGTTAAAACAAAGCATGGATGAAGCAGCATTTGCTGAACAGGCCAAACAAGTCAAACGCCCAAGCCGCATGAGCCCGACTAAAGGATACCAGCAACAAGCAGGCTTGTACCTTTCGGTGCCAGCTGCCAATAGCGTGGGTGTCAATTTGTTAGGTGGTAAAGCACTTGATGAGTTGGCTGATGATGCCGATGTAATCATTGTCATGGAAAATGACCTTGCCCAGCGTCTAACGACAACACAGCTCAAAGATTTTGTGCTTAGCAAAACCCTTATTATACTGGATCATGAAGCATATGACTGGCATCAACATGCCGAGATTGTCGTGCCAGTGGCAACGTTTGCAGAAGCAGACGGCACTTTGGTATCGGCGGAAGGTCGCGCGCAGCGTTTTTTCCAAGTATATGACCCCGTATATTATCGCCCACAAAGTATGGTTAAGGAAAGCTGGCGCTGGCTACATGCCATTGAGTCTGAATTAAATGGACGCGCCATTGACTGGACACAGTTGGATGACGTGATTAATACTTTGGCTGAGACCAACCCCCAGCTTGCTGCAATCAAACAGGCGGCTCCTTCGGCAGATTACCGCATTACGGGATTAAAAATCGCCCGTGAACCCCGCCGTTATTCGGGTCGTACTGCCATGCGGGCGCCAATTTCAGTACACGAACCCGAGCAGCCCAAAGATATTGATACAGGGTTGACCTTCTCACAAGAGGGCTACGTCGGTACGCAAACAGACGCATCAATGATTCCATTTGCTTGGTCAGCAGGCTGGAACTCACCGCAAGCTTGGAATAAATACCAAGACAAAGTGGGTGGTCATCTCAAGCAGGGTGATCCAGGTGTGCGCATATATGATGAGTTGGCACAACTACCAAAACGTGACTATATTTCACCCGATATCTCACCTAATTCATCACCCGATCATCAGGCTGTCCAGTTAGTGCCCGTGTATAATATCTTTGCCAGTGATACGTTGACATCACGCAGTGAGGTAGTGGCGTCTCAGCTGATTGCGCCTGCATTTAGTGTGGCGGCAGAAGATGCCCAACAATGGCAGCTACAGCAAGGCGACTTGTTGACAGTAACCGTAAATGAGGTAACAACCACGTTACCAGTCCAAGTGGTAGATTATTTAGCAGAAGGTTGTATTGGTTATCCAGTGGGTCAAAGTGGTGCGCTTGAAGGCAAAATGACGCAAGCCACTGATGGCACATTGATCAGCTTTAGCAAATCGACAACGATGAATAATGTTACCCAAGTTAATACAGGGGAGGGGGTATAATGGAACATGCTGTTAGACAGATGCCCGAATTGCCCGCATGGCTAGCGGGGGTCATGTCACCCGAGTGGTGGTCAGTCGCATTTTTGGTGGCGCAGTCATTAATCATTTTTTTGGCAGTGGTTATTTTTGCTGCATTAATGATTCCATATGAGCGCCGTATGCTCGCGCTCTGGCAGGACCGCTATGGTCCAAACCGCGTAGGTTGGCAAGGGTCGCTACAGGTAGCGGCAGATATGCTCAAAATCTTTTTCAAGGAAGACTGGACGCCAAAATTTGCGGATAAGTTTATTTTTATTTTAGCGCCTGCTATTTCATTGTTTACTGCAATTGCGGCTTATATCATTGTGCCTGTGAGTCCGTCACTAGGCGGCGCCGATTGGAGCATTGGCATCTTATTTTTCTTTGCCATGGCAGGATTGGCAGTATATGCCGTGATGTTTGGTGGTTGGGCATCTGCCAACAAATATGCCTTACTTGGCGGCTTACGCTCTGCGGCGCAAACTATCAGCTATGAGGTGTTTTTGGGCTTGTCATTGATGGGCGTGGTTGCGCTTGCAGGGTCATTTAACTTGCGTGATATTGTTTATGCTCAAGATGGTGGCTTTTGGCATTGGAATGTTTTTGGTCAAATCTTTGGCTTTTTAACGTTTATGGTGGCAGGTGTGGCAGTGACGCACCGTTTCCCATTTGACCAACCAGAGGCTGAACAAGAGCTGGCAGAAGGCTATCATGTTGAATACTCGGGTATGAAATTTGGTATGTTCTTTGTGGGTGAATACGTCAACATCGTGTTAGTGTCATCCCTCATTACCCTATTGTTTTTTGGCGGTTGGTTGCCACTTGCTAATATCGCCATTTTTACTTGGATTCCGCCTGTGGTTTGGTTCATGTTAAAAACGTTGTTCTTTATGACGATGTTTGTCTTGGCGCGTGGTGCCTTAATGCGTCCGCGTTATGACCAAGTGATGAATTTTGGTTGGAAAATTTGTTTACCCATTACATTGATTAATCTACTTGCTACGGCTGCCTACGTGTTATGGCGGACTAATGGTGTAGGGTAAGGTGGAGATTAACGTATGTATTTAGATATGGTAAAAAACACAATTACTGGATTTGGCTCAATTTTGCGCACATTAGTGATGGTCGCAAGTCATGCTACCCGTAAACGTGACACGATTTTATATCCAGAGCAACCTGTACCAGTACCACCAAGGTTTCGTGGTCGTATTGTGTTGACGCGTGATCCCGATGGCGATGAACGCTGCGTTGCTTGTAACTTATGTGCGGTGGCTTGTCCTGTGGGCTGTATTTCGCTACAAAAAGCAGAGCGCCCAGATGGTCGATGGTACCCTGAGTTTTTCCGAATTAATTTTTCTCGCTGTATTTTTTGCGGTATGTGTGAGGAAGCTTGCCCAACAACGGCTATACAAATGACACCCGATTTTGAGCTAGGTGAATACAATCGCCAAAATTTGGTGTATGAAAAAGAGCATTTGTTAATTTCAGGCCCTGGTAAGTTCCCTGATTATAATTATTACCGTGTGACTGGGATGGCGATTAAAGATAAACCTAAAGGCGCTGCGCAAAATGAATCAGCCCCGATTGATTTACGGAGTTTATTGCCATGATAACAGGTGCAACAATAGGTTTTTATTTATTAGCAGCGATTGCTATTTTTGCTAGTCTGCGTGTTATTACCCGTGCCAATCCTGTGCATGCGTTGTTAAATATGATCGTCACTTTGTTGGCGTTGTCAGGCATATTTTTTGCGCTAGGGGCATCATTTGCGGGTGCTTTAGAGATTATTGTTTATGCTGGCGCAATTATGGTGCTATTTGTATTTGTGGTGATGATGCTCAATCTTGGCAGCCAAAATACGCTTGAAGAGAAAAGCTGGCTTACGTCATCTGCTTGGGCAGTGCCCGCTGGGCTTGCGTTTGTGGTGGGCTTGATTATGGCAAGTCTGATTGGTATGCAGCACGGACATGAAGGCATGATGCCTGCATGGATCGGTGGTGAGCCAGTGACGGCTAAAATGATTGGTGCTAAGTTATTTACAGAATATCTTTTGTTAGTTGAGATTGCAGGATTTTTATTATTGGCAGGGTTAGTTGCGGCTTACCATTTGGCAAAGTCAGCCTTAGATGATGAAAATGATAGTCATAATAGTGTCGATCAGCAAGTTAATGAGGTGTCATTGATGAAGCCATCACAGCAGGTGCCAGTAACGATGAATCAAGTTCAGGAGGAGAAGGCATAATGGGACAAATTCCATTAGAGCATGGTCTAATCTTGTCAGCGATTTTGTTTGCCATTGGTTTTTGTGGTGTGATGGTACGACGCAATTTCTTATTTATGTTGATGAGTCTTGAGATTATGATGAACGCTGCTGCCCTAGCTTTTGTGGTGGCAGGAAGCCGCTGGGTCAGCCCTGACGGACAAATTATGTTTATATTAGTGTTGACTTTGGCAGCTGCTGAAGTGGCAATTGGGTTGGCTATCTTATTACAGTTTTATCATAAGCGTGGTCATTTGGATGTGGATACGGCAAACGAGATGAAAGGGTGAAGTCAAAATGAGTATGTTACCTTTAACGTTTATTCTGCCACTGATTGGATTTCTACTTCTAGCGACCTTACGTGACCGTTTGAGTGAGAATGCCGCAGCAGCAATTGGTGTGGGTAGTATGGGCTTGGCAGCGCTTTGTGCGTTGCTAGCAGGTGGTCAGTTTTTGATGAATGAGCCGCAAGGCGCTGCCGTCTATTATCCATTATGGACTTGGATGCAGGTGGGTAGTTTTGCCCCAAAATTTGGCTTGATGCTAGATGGTTTGGGAGTGACGATGCTAGGCGTGATTACTGGCGTGGGCTTCTTAATTCATTTATTTGCGTCATGGTATATGCGCGGTGAAGCGGGCTATGCGCGGTTTTTTAGCTATATGAATTTGTTTGTGGCAAGTATGTTATTGCTGGTATTAGCGGATAACTTACTGCTGTTATATTTGGGATGGGAAGGGGTTGGTATCTGTTCTTATCTGTTGATTGGTTTTTATTTCCATGACCGTGCCAATGGTCGTGCTGCGCTAAAAGCATTTACGGTAACCCGTGTGGGTGATGTGTTTTTAGCCTTTGGCTTGTTTTTGTTGTTCCGTGAGTTGGGCTCACTTAATATTGCCGATATTAATGCCAATGCAGCCAATATGCTCACCTCTGCTGGCTCATCAGTGACAATATTGGGACATGTTTATCCTACTATTAAAGTTGCTGCGGTGATGTTGGTGCTTGGTGCTATGGGTAAGTCTGCTCAGATTCCGCTGCATTCTTGGCTGGCTGATGCGATGGCAGGCCCGACGCCTGTGTCTGCATTAATTCATGCGGCAACTATGGTAACGGCGGGTGTGTATCTCATTGCGCGTTTGCATCCTGTGTTTTTATTGACGCCAGATGTGTTGACCAGTTGGGTTGGCATTGTGGGCGCGACAACGCTTTTGGTAGCAGGTTTTTGTGCGCTTGCGCAAACAGATATTAAGCGTATTTTGGCATACTCAACCATGAGCCAAATTGGCTATATGTTTTTGGCGCTGGGCGTTGGGGCGTGGCAAGTGGCGATTTTCCACTTGATGACGCATGCATTCTTTAAGGCGTTACTGTTTTTGGGTTCAGGCGCGGTTATCTTGGCTTATCATCATGAGCAAAATATCTTTAAGATGGGTGGTTTGTTTTACAAAAATAAATTCTTGTTTGCGGTATTTGCGATCGGTGGCGGTGCTTTGGCAGCCATTCCATGGGTGACAGTCGGTTTTTATTCAAAAGATGCGATCATTTGGGAAACATTTGCTTCAGGTCACATGAATTTATTTTGGATGGCAGTGATGGGGGTATTTTTAACCTCTATTTATACCTTCCGTATGATTTGGATTGTGTTCTTTGGTGAGGCAAAAACGCCGATTCACGCTTTAAAAGGGATCTCGTATTGGCTACCATTGGCAGTATTGCTAGTGTTGTCTACAGGCGTTGGTGCGCTGATTCATCCACCGTTGGCAGGGGTATTGCCAGCGAGTGTGGGCGACTTACTGGGTGAAAAAGGTGAGTCTGCCAAGCATACGGCTGAGATGATCGCGATGGGTGCTATGCTAGCAGGTCTGGTTATTGCTGGGTTTTTATTTGCCGTTGATAAAGGACGTTTGGTGGCTAAGTTTACCGAGACGCGTTTGGGACGTGCATTAAATTACTGGTGTTATCATGGACTTGGTTTTGATGCACTCTATGACATTGTGTTTGTAAAACCATTTTTATTAATTGGTAAACTATTAAAAAGCGATCCAGTGGATAAAATTTGGAATGTCCTACCAATGGTATCATTGGTGGGTAATCGTGTGACAACCTGGTTTGAGTCTGGATCGGTTCGTGGGTATGCTGCTAGTTTTGGTTTTGGTATGGCAGTGTTGTTGGTGTTGGTAATGATGATGATAGGGAAGTAACGGCGATGCAAAATAATCTCTTATTACCCGCCTTGATATTTATTCCAATCATTGCAGGATTTCTGTGTTGGTTAGTTGAAAAAATTGATGAACGTATGCCACGTTGGATTGCGTTCATCGGTATGTTGTGTACATTTTTAATTACTGTGTTGTTGTGGCAAAATGGTGGTTTTATTGGCTCGGCGCAAACGATTGCTGAGGTCACCACTAAGCCTACTTGGATGGCACAATTTGTATTGCCATGGATTCCTTCTTTGGGCGTGAGTTTTCATTTGGCATTAGACGGCTTGTCGCTGTTGATGGTCAGCCTAACTGCGTTCTTAGGCATGATGGCAGTCGCTTGTTCATGGGGTGAGATCACGCGCCGTGTGGGATTTTTTCATCTCAACTTGCTTTGGAGTTTGGGCGGTGTTATTGGTGTTTTTTTAGCCATTGATATGTTCTTGTTCTTTTTCTTTTGGGAAATGATGTTAGTACCTATCTATTTCTTAATTGCCATTTGGGGTCATAATGCCGTCGGTGGTAAAACCAAGGAGTATGCTGCTACCAAATTCTTTATTTATACCCAAGCGTCTGGGTTGATTATGCTTATTGGTATTTTGATTTTGGTGATGATTCATGCTTCTACCACAGGTCAAATTACTTTTAATTATATGGATTTGTTGGGTACGGATCTTGGAAAATGGCAATACCCCGTGATGCTGATGTTCTTTATTGGCTTTGCGGTTAAATTACCAATTTTTCCACTCCATGGTTGGCTGCCCGATGCGCATGCGCAAGCCCCGACAGCAGGTTCGGTGGATTTGGCAGGTATTTTGATTAAGACAGCGGCGTATGGTTTGTTGCGTTTTGTGTTACCGCTGTTTCCAGAAGCCAGTGCTCAGTTTGCACCCATTGCTATTACCTTGGGTAGCATTGGTATTTTTTATGGGGCATGGCTTGCCTTCATGCAGCAAGATATTAAGCGCCTTTTAGCTTATACGAGTATTTCTCATATGGGCTTTGTGGTACTTGCGCTATATGCAGGGACATTATTGAGCTTCCAAGGCTTGATGATCCAAATGCTTGCACATGGTTTGAGTTCTGCAGCGTTATTTATTATGAGTGGTCAGTTATATGAGCGCTTACATACCCGTGATTTGAGTATGATGGGTGGTATGTGGGGGCAAATGCGCTATTATCCGCCGCTACTTATGTTCTTCAGTGCTGCGCTATTAGGTATTCCAGGTACAGGTAACTTTATTGGCGAGTTTTTGATCCTGTTAGGGTCGTTTGCTGACCATCCTGTGGCAGTGGTATTTGCTACTTTTAGTTTGGTGTTGGCAGGGTTGTACGCGTTAATTATGATTTATAAGGCATTGTTTGGAGAAGCGACACCCACGGTACAAAAAATTGCGCCAATGCGAGATATTAA
>CALAPG010000222.1 GCA_937889485.1 uncultured Moraxella sp.
GCTGGCAGGCATGGCAGATCAGCGCCATTTACAAAGTTTGGTTGAATTACTGCAAGATGTGGGGCAGCTCTTGGGGCAATATTATCGCGTGGACGATGACCCAAGCGGCAACGAGCTTCCCGATCAGTTGATTTTTCTTGCCTAAATGCCGACTTTGACGGTGGCAGGCAGGTCAGTGCTATTGTGGCACGGCTAGCACCTCTTACCTAGTTGCCAACCCTGCTCGGTTTTTGCGGTTTGGGTGTCTTGTATGTTGTATAAAGACAACGGGTGAGCATCAATAAAACACATGACCAGAACGGCTGTAGATGCAGCGCTCACATAAACTGGTCTTATTTTTTAAGCAATCGGCTATACTATACGACTATACGCGATAAGGGCTTTTACCTTTTTGTTTGTACTTGTTGACTGTTTTGCCCAGTTTTTTATTATTTTGTCTAAAGATGCGGATGCACTATGCGCCAACCCCCCGATATGGCTGAAAAAACCCCAACATTTTTACAGTATTACCAGCGTGCTGAAAGCGGCGATGCGGAAGCACAGTTTCAAGTAGGCTGCTATTTTGCCAAAGGTGTGCAGGTGGCACAAAGTTATCATAATGCAGGATTTTATTGGCTCAAAGCTGCCAAACAATCACACCTTGCGGCACAAATTCACCTAGGAATATTGTTTGAAAAGGGCTTGGGTTTTGCAAAAGATGGGTATAAAGCCAAACACTGCTACCAAACGGCTGCCTCACTAGGCTCTGTGGTGGCCAAAGTAAGACTGGCTATTTTATATCTTAATGGGCAAGGCGTGGCGCAAGACTTTAAAAAAGCGATTGCTTTATTTATCCAAGCTGCTGAGCAGGGTGAGGCGGTGGCGCAGTATAATTTGGGCATCGCTTATGAAAAGGGCTGGGGCGGTCTTACCCAAAATGATGACCTTGCTCACTTTTGGTACGAACAAGCCGCAAAACAGCACCATTCTCACGCGCAGCAGAAGTTGCAGGATGCCAAATTTAGCCATAAGCCGTCACATGTGACCGCAGAGGGTACCACCTTACCAAAACCTGCCCAAACAGCGGCGCTGGCATCCTTTAGCTTTAGCGATGATGATCTGCCAAGCTCGCCTGATAGTGACCATGTGTTTGCACAAGGTGTGGCTAATTTGCATATCTCGCTTAATAAAGCGTTTCATTTTTTTGAGAAAGCAGCGCTGCTCGGACATGCCAAAGCACAATACAATATGGGATTGGCGTGGTTGTATGGGTTGGCAGGCAATCAGGCGTCCATTGATACAGCCGTGGAGTGGCTAGAAAAATCTGCTTCACAAAGTTACCGTCCTGCTTATCTGGTACTAGGCTGGTTGTATCAAGGTGGTGATCCGTACGTGTACCAAATGAATGATGAGGCGGTTGAGAGCATCGTGGTAGATTATGACAATGCTATTAGCCAATTTGAGATGGCAAGTGAGCTTGGACACGCCCAAGCCCAATATTTTTTGGCACAGATTTATGCCACAGGCAATGGCACCGCGATAGACCTGCAAAAAGCCCAAATTTGGCGCCAACAAGCCGCAAAAAATGGTTATGCCTTGGCACAATGGCAGTTAGCCAGCGCGGCGGATTTAGCCAACGATACATTTTACCCAGACTGACTATCAAGCCTGACTATCAAGCATAATAGTCGAGCATAGTAATCAAGCATAGTAATCAAGCCTGATGACCATACCATAAAAAAGATATCAAAGGACAAAGCATGACCCCTGTTGACATAATTACCAGTAAACAAATCAGTGATATCCGCGACATTGTCAAACGCGATGACATTGACGTTCCTCTCGTTGCCGTGTACTGCGGTTCTCGCGTGGGTAATCACCCAAGCTATGTGAAGATGTCCTACGAGCTTGGCACCGCCTTGGTAGCAGCAGGGCTTGGGCTAGTATATGGTGGTGCCGTCATCGGTTGTATGGGCGCGGTGGCTGATGGTGTGATTGACAAAGGCGGCATGGCAGTTGGGGTAATTCCAGAATTTATGATGGAGCGCGAGGTGGCGCATGGTGGACTTACGCGGCTACATTTGACCGATACCATGCACACCCGCAAAGCCATCATGGCAGAATATGCCAGTGCCTTTATCACCTTGCCAGGTGGGCTTGGAACATTAGAAGAAATTATGGAAATCGCCACATGGCGTCAGCTTTATCAACATGAAAAACCCATGATTATTCTTAACATCAATGGGTTTTATGACCAGCTCATAGCGCATCTTCATCTCACCACCGAGCATGGTTTTATGAAGCCAGAAGACCTTCAGCGGCTGATTGTTTGTCATACCGTAGATGAAGCAATTGAGCTACTAAAACCTATTGTCAAAATGCCCGACAATTTAAACGTCAATAAAATTTAAGTAGAAAGTTTAAGCAGGTGGCAAAACCAACGCATGATTGACTTTTGCCATAGCGTCTGGGTATTGGCGCCAAGCAGCGAGTTTGGCGGCAAGCTCATCGACCGCTTCGCGCGCTAATGGCTGCCAAACGGGACGCTGCCTAGCGTGACTTGGCAATAACTGAGCCGTAATTAGCGCCTCGACCACCCCATCTGCCACATCAAGCGCTGAGTTGGCTTTGACGTTCTCGGCGATGGCATAGCGCTTATTAGCAAACACTTGTAGATCCGCCACTCGCGTGGTGATATCTTCACTTGGCACCTGTTGACCACCATATAAGGCATTATCCACAGGTACCGCTTGGGCAAAACTGGGAATAAACTCACTCACATACTCAATGGCATTTTGGGTGCGTGTATTAAGTATGGTTTTGTCCCAGCCTTGCTCAATATAACCAAGATAGGCAGGATTGATGGGTGGCTGGCTACTGCTGTCACTACTATGGGTCAAGCCATCTTTAAATAAAGTAATTGACTCGGTCATGCCGTGCAGCTGAAATATGCCTTGTGGGTAGGGAGTAAACTGCGCCATACCATGCGGGGTACCCCGTTCACCATGAAAGATGATTTCAGGCAACTGCCCTTGGTAGCTGTGCTCACCGCGCCATTCACTCAAATAAGACGCCTTAAACTCGACCATGCGCTGCACTTTGACGCCCGCTTGGTCATCAATAATTCCTGTGCGAAAACCGCAAGCATTTACCACAAAGTCTGCATTAAGGGTTTGAATCTCGCCTTGAGTGTCTGTAAAGCTGAGCTGCCAACCTTGCTCAACTGGCTGCATCTGGCTAATCGCAGTATTAAGATAAACCTGCGCGGTCGGCAAATTCGCTAGGCGTAGGGTGGCGGCAGCCGCTAGGCGAAAAATGTTCCAGCCATACTCTTGCACCGCAATCAAAGGCAGCTGTAACTTTTCAAGAGCCACCAACTGGGTAACAGGAATCAGCCACTCTTCTGTGGTAGTAGGTATAGCAACGGGGGGAAGTTTGCTTAGGGCGGCAAGTTCTTCTTCTTCAAACACTTGAAAATATTGTGCGGGGTCGCCTAATAGCTGATTACTGGCGTCTTCGGCAACCAACGCTTGATAATAGTCGCGCAGTGTATGAAGCCTTGGCAATAAGGCACTTGCGGTACCACTGTCACGCTTTGGCACGGTGATTACCGTGGGGCGTACATCAATACTCTCTGGATAAAGTTTTGCAATATCAATACATTGGCGCATAAGGGTTTTACAATCCTCATCGCTAATTTCACGATATAAATTACCCCCTGCATGCAGATGACACATGGGAGGCGAATTAATCAAACTGGCATTTTTTTCAAATAAATGCACCTCTACCCCCGCTTCGGCTAAGCGAATGGCAACC
The DNA here is from genome assembly GCA_937889485.1 of uncultured Moraxella sp. Taxonomy (GTDB): domain Bacteria; phylum Pseudomonadota; class Gammaproteobacteria; order Pseudomonadales; family Moraxellaceae; genus Faucicola. Next base: position 3,796 of record CALAPG010000222.1, read on the forward strand.
GTTGAACCTGCTGTACCACCGCCAATAATGGCGACACTTGGCGGGCGTTTGATGGGGTTTGCTGCTGTGAGGTTGTTAAGCATAATAGACCTTAAAATTTTGAAATTGTTATTTGATCGTCGTTGTTATTTAATATTCAAGGTTGTGCTAGCGATGGCTAAAGTCAAGAGAGCGGCTTAATAAAAAAGGGTATGCTGTTAATACCCTTTTCATAAATGTATTTGGTTGATCAATGTGTTTGGTTAATGGTGCGTCATAATTTGTCACATCAATCAAAAATTTTACCCCTATTCATAATGCTATTGGGGTCAAATACTTGTTTGATGGCGCGCAGATAATCAATTTCCACCTCAGGGCGCGTATAGTCAAGATACGGCTTTTTGGTCATGCCCACGCCGTGTTCCGCTGAGATAGAGCCGTTGTATTTTTGTACTGTCTCAAACACGTATCGGTTGACCACTTGGCATTTTTCAAAGAACTCATCTTTGCTAAGGTTCTCTGGTTTTAAAATATTTAAGTGTAAATTGCCATCACCAATATGCCCAAACCAGCACACCTGAAAATCAGGGTAATTTTGGCTAACGATGGCATCAATATCCGCGATAAACTCTGGCACGCGGCTGATAAGCACCGAGATATCATTTTTGTACGGGGTAAATACCGAGATGGTTTCAGAGATATACTCACGCAGTTTCCATAGCTCTTGGGCTTGGTGAATGGACTGACTCATCACCCCATCTAGCACCCAGCCTTCGTTCAGACAGTCTTCAAAAATCTGCATCGCCATGTCCATAATCGGCTCATAGGGCGCTTCA
>CALAPG010000223.1 GCA_937889485.1 uncultured Moraxella sp.
TGGCAGGTTTGATAGTTAGCGCACTGACCTTTTCACGGGATCATTTGATTCCGCCAATGGTGGTGGCGACTTTGCTCGTGGCGATTGCCAGTGTGTATGATGCCAATATGCTCACCAGTGAAGTGCGACCCCAAAATTTTTATCTCAGTCAATTTGCAGTCGCGTTTGCAGGCTCACTGTTTATGGGTCCATTGGTATTGATGGGATTTGGGCTGACGCTGCGACAAAGCGTCAATCATGTCATCACCTTTATCATCTTGTTTGGGGCGACACAAAACTTCGGCGGGCTGGTATGCTCGGCTTTTTATAGCACCCTGCAACAGCAGCGCACCCAGTATCATAAACAAAGTATTTTACAGCAAATGCAATCGACAGATGCCACGGTAACCCAGCGCCTTCAACAATACCAAGCAGGGTTTAAACCCGTCATCACCGACAGCAATTTGTCGCAGCAACAAGCCCAACAATCCCTCAACCAAATTGTCACGCGAGAAGCGCAGATTAAAGCGTATGGCGATATCATTACTGTCAACAGTTACATTGCCACGTTTTTATTTGCTTGGGGTATGATTAATATCGCCCGCAAAAAATACATTGAAAATCGGCAAAAAGTAGCAATTAAGCAAACTTAGACTGGATACGCTAGATGGGTATAACAAGGCGACCCAATTAGATAACTGTTTTTAGATAACAGTTTAATGATAAATAAAATTTAATCATCAATAAAATGTTTACGGAAAATCCAACTCATGAGTAGTGAAGCAACAACCCAAAATGATGCGCCAGCTGATGACAGCGATGACAAACCCACACAGGTGCCGGAAAAGATTATCAACCCTAGGCCGCTTACCTTAATTATCATGTTGGTGGTTTTTTTGCTCGGTGTTGGGGTGATTTTATGGGCATGGCATTTGGGTCCGTTTAATACGCCACTGCAACAAACCGAAAACAGTTATGTCAAAGGCAATATCACCCTATTGTCGGCACAAATTAATGGTTATATCGAAAAAGTTTACGTCACTGATTTTGAGGACGTCAAACAAGGTCAGCCGTTGGTTAAAGTCAGCAGTGCTAACTACTCACAGCAAGTGGTACAAGCGCAATCAGGGTTGGAACAAGCGACGACTAATTT
>CALAPG010000224.1 GCA_937889485.1 uncultured Moraxella sp.
CACCATGGCAAATTCTTGGTCAAAGATTTTAACACCACCATTATTCGTGGCGACCGCATTGGCATCATCGGCAAAAATGGCGTGGGCAAATCCACTTTGATTCATGCCATATTAGGTCTAGATCAGCCCGACATCCAAAAAAGCGGCAGCGTCAAACTTGGCACCAATTTACAAATCGCTTTTCTTGACCAACTACGTGACCAGCTTGACCTTGAAGCCAGCGTGGTACAAAACGTCGCCGAAGGCTCCGACTATGTGGAAGTGGCTGGCAAGAAAAAACACATCATCGGCTACCTACAAGACTTCTTATTTGCGCCCGAACGCGCCAGAACCCCCGTCAAAGCGCTATCAGGTGGCGAGCGTAACCGTGTGCTACTTGCCAAGCAGTTGTTAAAACCTGCCAATGTACTGGTACTCGACGAACCCACCAATGACCTTGACATGGCAACCCTTGAGCTACTTGAAGAAGCCGTGGATAGCTTTAACGGCACGATTTTACTAATCAGCCATGACCGTACCTTTATGGATAACGTGGTCACCTCAACGTGGGTCTTTGACACCGATAACGAAGGTAATGGGATTGTCAAAGAATATGTGGGTGGTTATCAAGACTATCTACAGCAAAAGGCGCGTGAAACTGCCAGCCTAAAAGCAGAAAAAACCGACAAACCAAAACCACAGCCCCAAACTACCGCCCCGACCGCCAGCGCACAAAAGAAAAAACTCAGCTATAAAGAACAGCGCGAACTTGACAGCCTACCCCAAGAAATAGCCGACCTCGAAGCCGAACAAGCGGCGCTGCAAGACAAGTTAGCCGATGGCTCTTGGTTTGTCAGTGACCTTGCCGCCGCTACCTTAGCCACTGAGCGTTTAGAAGCAATAGACAACTTGTTACTTGAAAAACTAGAGCGTTGGTCTGCCCTTGAGGGTTAATTGTTAGCGGTTAACTGTTTAGTGATTACTTGTTTAACCATTTTTTTGGAGTCAGCTTTAGTTTTCATAAGGTTATCAGTCACCACGCCAGTCCCTTACCATTAAAAAAGGCAAGGGACTATCTTTTGTTGCCATAAAAAATAAACAAAGGTTGTTTTTACCGCCTATTAAAAAAATCGCTTATCAAAAAACCGTCCAATTACATTTTAAAAAAACTTAATTATAATTACTTTAAAACAAAAATAACTTGAAAATCATCTCAAAAACCTTATCTTATAACGTAGAAAAGGAGAGAACCATGACCACAAACTCTGTATTACAGCCTAACACAGCGCCGCATTTGACATACCGTCACGTGGAAGCCATACAC
>CALAPG010000225.1 GCA_937889485.1 uncultured Moraxella sp.
CGATTACGGTCACTGCCGATGAACTCCTCAAAGGCTATAAAGAAAATGAATTGGCGGGCGACCAAAAATTTAAAGACAAAAACTTGATTGTCACAGGCAAAATTGAGTCAATCGAATCTGGCATTGCTGATATGCCTTATATTATGCTAAAAGCAGGGGGCGATATGGAATTTATGAAGCCACAAGCTCATTTTAATAAAGAAGATACGCCCGTACTTGCCCAACTCAAAAAGGGTCAAGCTATTAAGTTACAGTGTGTGGGCAATGGTGAAGTGGGCGGTATGCCCATGTTGAAAGATTGCAAGGTTTTATAATATAAAATTTTAGCCTACCCAAAAGAAAAGCCCCTAGTTCATAGCTAGGGGCTTTTGGCATCTTGACGACCGTCATCAAGATGCCGACTAACAACCGAGTGGTTTTATTATAAACATAGTGAATACTTGGGGCTGAAATCCGTACACGATGAGACGGCAGTCTTATTCGTCACCGCTACATCACGATGTAGCGGTACTTATCTCGACACACCCAAGCATAACTATTTTAGCATAATTATAGCTAACAAAAACTCGTTAAATAGCGGCTTTACTATCTTTTTTATCAACAGGTTTGGCGCCAAACTCTCCATTTATCGGTGCGGTCAAGTCAAGCTGCGTGGTCAATCCCTGCGATTTGCTATAGCTATGCGTGGCTTTGTCCACTGTCCACTTCAAACCATCAATTTCTGCTTTGAAGCCTTGCAGCTCAATGGGCGATTCAGTACTAATTGCTGGATAACCAAACGCACAGTTAATGCTAAATTTGCCTTGTTCACCCTCGATGCGTTTTTTCTCAGCATTGGCGGCGGCGGTAGCAGTCTTTTCATCCTTAAAATTGCCCTTTAATCTTTTGGGTTTTTGCCCGTCCTTGTCGGTGTTGACCGTTACTTTCTTGGCTTGCTTGGCGTCATGGTAAGTGGCTTGTACGTTATCAACGTCACCTTGTCGGTCTTCAATACTGAAACGGAACTGGTCGCCTTTGTCGCGCTTTAGCACGGTAAGCGTAAGCGGTTGCCCAGAGACGGTTTTATTTTCGTATGGCTGGAAGATAAGTAACTTACCGTGTTTGACGTTGACGACCGCCCCAAACTGCCAACAAAGCCGCGTCAGTAAGTGTAGGTCGGACTCATCGGTCTGATCGATATGCCCGACTTCAATGCTCATCAAGTAGTCAGTCATAGCAAGTTCCAGCTCATGACGAGTGGCGACTTCTTTGGCAATTTCGCCCAATTTTTTATCATGATAGCTTTGGGTGCGTCCAGACTTAAGACTGCCTTTCATATCGGCTGATTTGGCTTTTACAGTGATGGTATCGGGTGTGCCACCCCATTCAACGCTATCGACCGTATATATCCCCATGTCATGGACACCGGCATCGATATAACCCATCCAACATTGCAATTTGACGCCTCGCTTTGGCATGGCAAGTTTGCCGTCGTGGTCATCAAGTGTGAGAGACAGCTCATCGGCATCGCCTGACTTGTTATCGGTAACAGATACATCCATCAAACGTGACATGATGGCGGCGTCAAGTGGCTCATTGTCGGCGGTTAGGCGGATGATGGGGGTTCTTAGCATGATATCACCTTAATATTGCTGGCTTTCGGGAATATCGGATGATTTGTCCGCTTGGATGCGGTTGTCATCAACCCGTGTCAATTTGAGTGTGCCGTCAACTTTGCGCGGTACACCATTGATTGTCAAAAAGCTACGGTTATCATCAATGCTATCAATGGCAAACACCCCATAAATATAGCCGCTGCCATCTATTAGTACATATCCTGCGCCTGTATCTGCCATCTCTGCCAAGTCATCCACCGATTGGCGATTGCCAAAGCCGTGTTCCTGGTATATCAAAAATGGGATAGAGATGGTTTCCTCACCGGTACCAGTAAACTGATATTGCGGGCGACCTTGGGCGATGTCATTGCTGGCGAATGACCAATTGCGCGTGCGCTGTATCTCATTAAACGTGAGCGTGTCGACGCTAAAAACAAATTGTCCAAGTGATAAAATCATTATGTCCAAGCCTGTGGTAAGTCATATAACGCGGTGTTATTTGTGGTTTGCCCTAGTTTTGCTTTAGCCAGTTCTTGGGCGACTAGCTGGGCAATGTCGGCAGGTGATTGAGTCGGAGCGGCATTCACAATAATAGTAATCGGTGCGGCTGCCTGTGCATTGGCATAACCACCGTTTGCCATTGATGCGGTAATGGGCTTACGGGTGTCAAATTTGATTTGACTGGTATCCATTGCGCTGCGTAAATTGTCAGAGGTGCGAATCATTGATTGAATAGGGGCATTGTTGGCAAGTAAGCCGTTGTTAAGCCCTGCCATGATGTTGTCGCCGTAATCCATGAATACACGGCTAGGGGAGTGGATACCCATTAAGCCTGTGAAAGCGGATTTGATACGACTGGCAACCGATTTAATGCCATCTAATACAGCATTTGCACTATTCATAATGCCATTTTTTAAGCCTGTCATGATTTGAGAACCCATGGCTGACATCTGAGCAGGTAGTCCTGCTAAAAATGCCATAAATCGACCGGGTAGGCTTGCAACATAGGCAACCGCTTGCCCCCCATGTACGACGACCATCGCGGCGAAAGTGCCGATAGCTTGACCAATAGTTTGCAGTCCTAAAGCCAAGGCGCCGACTAGTCCAGCCACCACCTGTCCAATGAGTCCGACAATGGTGCCTAATATCATACCAAACGATTGTCCCGCACTGGTTGCCCCTGCAAGTTGGGCTTGGGTCATTTGTGCTGGGGCAAATAACGACATGAATGCACTGGCAAGCCACCCAATGGCAAAAACAATGGCGTCAATAACGGGTTTGAGGGGTGCAAAGATTTGCCCAAGCATTGACCACAGACTAGATAATGTCGTCATCAATGGGGCAAGCCCCGCTTTAAACCCGTCCCAAAATCCGATAAAAAACGCCTTGATAGGTGCCCAGTATTTATAAATCAATAAGGCTGCCACGGCGATTGCCATAATTGCCCAGCCAATAGGGGTGGTCAGTAATACGGTTGCTAATTGCCCAATGGCAGTAATGACAAATGGGATAGATTGACGCGCCAAAAACATAAACGCTCGACCAAATAACCGCGCAAACATCATGACCGCTTGCCCCATCAAGCGTTTCAATCCACGCACCCGTGTGGGGTGCGACCCGAGTCGCCCCATTTCTTTTGCTTGCATACCGTTTCAATCCAC
>CALAPG010000226.1 GCA_937889485.1 uncultured Moraxella sp.
TGGTTTAGCTGGCGGGCGGTTGATGGTGAGCTTACCAAACTATTGATATTAAAAATGGCATATTGTATACCCAATGTAAGCAATAATAACACACTACCAAAAAACCAAATCAATGACATACCAACAGAGTGGGTGGCACCTTTGTGTTGTGAGGAAGCCTGTTGGTCAAAGCGCTGTGCCATTTTTTTACGATAAACCGTTTGGTCGGCTTGGTGCTCATAGTCCACTTCAACCTCTAGCTGGTCTAATACATTAGAGAAGTCATTTTGTGAGGTTGGATTTTTGCTAGCCGCTGCTGTGGGTGTGGTGGCATCTGTTTGTTCTGAGACATCGGCATCTTGTAATAATTGTTCTAGCCACGCCGTGTCCTCGTTAGGATCTTCTTTGCTAGCCGCATGATGACTAAATACAGGTGTGCTGGCAGTTGTCGTTACCGAATCAAAGTCATCCATGATGCTAAAATCATTTTTACCCGCCTTTCGACTTGATGTTAATTTGTTTTTGGTGTTGGATATCGCATCGTTGGTAGGACAATCAGCAATGAGGGTAGTGGTGGTGTTATCCTCGGCATCGGCTTGTTCTTCAAGGGCTGAGAACACAGTTTTACAATGGGCGCAACGAACAAATCCTAGTTTTTCGCTGAGCTGTTCATCCGTGATGGTAAAATCATGGTGACAGTTTGGACATTGGGTTTGGTGTAGGCTCATAAAAAATCATATCCCTATTAGCATGATTGTCAAACTTACAAAACAGAGTCGCGGCGGTTGTTGCTATATTCATACCCGCAGCATAAGCTATTTTGATGATGATCGCGAGTAGTGCAAGGCGGTGGGCGGACGTTTAAAATTTGCCTTTCTTATTATCGCCCTGCTGATTTATGTAGTGGTTTAAAAGATTTTGATTTTAAAGACGCCCGCTTCAAAAAATCTCTCAATAACGATACCGTAACCCATGCGTGATGAGCAATTTTTGCCCAGCTTTTGCTGTTACTGTGGTTGGGGCTGTTAAACAAGGTGGTGCGGTCATTTTATCGCAATCTAAATAATAAGACAAACATTTGTTATTAAATAATAAATTGCTCGTTAGGCAGGTCACAAAGCCAACTGATCTTTTTGGCAATGTGACCCCTAACGCCATCTATTGGATTTAAGGTGCGCGGCGAAAACCTGACAAACGGTGCCAATGTTTGTCTTCTTGCGCGGTAAATGTAAATTCGCCGTCCATCTCAAAATACGGCTGATAGGCGGTTTTGACATCCATCACTTGGTTTTCAATCAACCCTGCCAATACAATGCGACCTTGCGGTTTGAGTAAGGTGGCAAAATACGGCGCTAGGCTCACTAACGGTTTTGCCAAAATATTGGCGGTCACAAAATCCACGGGTAAGATGTCATTGTTTTGGCAAAACTGGTTAAATTCATCGGGCAAAAAAGCTGCCAGTTGTGGCAGAACTTGGTTGCGTTCGGCATTTTGTTTGGTGGCTAAAACAGCTTGTGGGTCAATGTCGACAGCGTATACTTGTTTTGCACCCAATAATAGCGCAGCAATCCCTAAAATACCCGAACCGCAACCATAATCAATCACCACTTGGTCTTTGAGTGGTTGCTCGGTGAGCCAGTCCAAACAGAGTCGGGTAGTGGCATGGTAGCCTGTACCAAACGCCAAGCCTGGATCCATCATAATGTTAATGGCATCAGGGTTTGGGGCGCTTAGCCATTTTGGCACAATCCAAAGTCCATTGGCGCATTCAATAGGGTGGTAATTTTTCATCCACTCGCGTTCCCAGTCTTTGTCATCCACTTGACTGAGCCAAACACGGCTAGCGCTGACTTGATGAGCAATATCTTGACTTAACTCTTCTAGATTGAGGGCGCTATCAAATAGCGCTGTCATAATCACGTCATCCCATAATGGCGACTCACCAGGTAGCGGCTCAAATAGGGGCTGGTCACCTGCATCATCAAGACTGATGCTGAGGGCATCAGCTTCAAGCATCAGCGCTTCTGCCAGTTCGGCTTGCGATTTTTCACACTGAATGTGTAATTGTTGCCAAGGCATAATAAGATCCTTAAGAATTAAAAAACCAAAAACAATGATTGATTCCCCCATAAAGATAGGGTGATAGACTAATCATCGCATCATACGAAGTGATTATAGCAAAAAGCCGCGGCATCGGCATACTTACTGTTTGCCGTGCAGCGCTTCGACACAGGGTTAAAACATATCTTTGACGGACTTCTCTAGCCAAGATTGTGACCGCGGTTTTGGGTTTAACGGTTGGTTGCCGTCTACTCCCTCTATCAGCGGGTTATGGCTGGCGGGGTCTTGGGGGGTTGCGGGTGTGCTGGGTTCGGTGGATTGGTTTTTTTGAAGGTTGTCATAGCGCTGCTGCTGGCTTTGGTGAAACTCGCTCAAGGCTTGTTGCTGTTCGGCCGCAAAACGCGCTTCTTGCTCACGCTGATAGATGGCGACAGCACACTCGCTACTTTCTTCAGGCAAATAGGTGGTATCCACAGGAATGTATATGGCATTGGGGCAATCTTGATGAGATAGCTGCGATTTGCCATTTTCCATCCATAACCATTCAATGTTGCTGGGTGCTACAAGGTTAACAGGGGTGAGGCTCAATCGCTGCATAAAGTTAATCCACATGGGTAGTGCGCCATTGCCACCACTTAACCCTGTGGGTTTGTTGTCATCAAGCCCAACCCATACCACGCTCACATAGTTGCCGCTGTAGCCTGCAAACCACGCATCACGATAGTCATTGGTGGTGCCTGTTTTGCCCGCTAGGTTTAGTTGGTTGCCTAAATTGAGTGCCGCCTTGGCAGTGCCTTGTTTGATGACTTGCTGCATGGCAAAGTTGGTGAGATACGCGGCGGTGGGGTTCACGGCTTGTTGGGTTTGTTGCTGGCTGCCCTGTACGGTTCTGCCTTGGCTGTCAATAATGCTACGAATGGTGTGAATGTCATGCTTGGTACCGCCTGTGGCTAAGACTTGATAAACCCCAAGCATGTTCATGGGTGACAAATTGACCGCGCCTAGTAGGCTTGCAGGGTAGCTAGGTAAGGGTTGGGGAGCGCCCATGCGATACAGTTGGTTCAAAAAACTGGGGATACCCACTTCGGTGCCCACCCTGACCGCTGCTTGGTTGTATGAGTTGGCAAGCGCAGTGATCAGCGGTACAGTACCGTGGCTAGCTCCACCATAGTTGCTAGGCGTCCACGTGGTGTTATTGCTCATTTTGAGGATAACGGGGCTATCATCCACGCTGCTAGACAGGTTGTATTTGCCCTGCTCAAAGGCTGTGAGATAAATAATGGGTTTTAACAATGAGCCCACTTGGCGTTTGGCATCCACGGCGCGGTTAAATCCTGTAAACTCCGTGCTGCTGCCCACAACTGCCAATAATTCACCGTTGATTGGGTTGGCGGTGACCAACGCCGCTTGCAAATTGCCCAGTTGTTTGGGCTGGTTTTTTTTGAGCTGCCCCAAACTTTGAGCCACTGCCTCGCTGGCAGATTTTTGGACATTGGGGTCAAAACTGGTAAAGATGCGTAGCCCTTCATTTTTTAAGTCATCGGCATGATAAGTTCGCGTCAGTTCGCGTTTGACAATATCAAGATAATCAGGAAATCTGGTTTTGCCAATCACAGGATTATGAACGATATCAAGCGGGCGTTGGCTGGCTTCTTCATACTGCTGTTGGCTGATTTTGCCTGTTACTTGCATGTTGCTTAGGACAATATTGCGGCGTTTAAGCGCGGCCTCAGGATAGCGTAGCGGATTATATTGGGTGGGGCCTTTTGCCAATCCAACCAACATTGCCATTTGGTCAATGCGCAATTCTTTGAGTGGGCGATTAAAATAAAACTGGGATGCCAGCCCAAATCCATTAATCGAATGATTTCCGTTTTGACCCAACGTGATTTCATTGATATAAGTTTGTAAAATGTCGTTTTTTGAGTAATGTAATTCAAGCAAAATTGCCATGACCGCTTCATTGGCTTTACGCTTGAGGGTACGATCTGACGATAAGTAGAAGTTTTTGATCAACTGCTGGGTAATGGTGGAACCACCTTGCCTTGCCCCGCCGCGCACGTTGCTATAAACCGCGCGCCCAATGCCGCGTATAGATACCCCGTGGTGCTGATAAAAACTGCGGTCTTCTGTGGCAACCAATGCATCAATCAGCGGCTGCGGAATGTCTTGGATAGAAACCACAATGCGATCTTCATTGTTGTCAGGATAAATTCCCCCCAATAATACAGGGGCAAGGCGCGCCACCCCCGCGGTATTGGGTTGGGTGCTTTGTAGTTTTTCAATTTGGTTGTCTTTTAAGGTGAGCTTGATAATTTGTGACGGTTCTGTATTGTTGGCAGAAAAATTAAATTCACGGGTATGGATGTAGTATTCGCCATTTTTTTTGGTAAATGTGCCAGGAGACTCATAATCTTTGGCTTGGGCGTAGGTGAGCAGGTTGAGCCAATTGTCAAGTTCAGCGCTGCTTAGACGGTTGCCAACTGATAGTGCTAAGGGCTGGGAGTAGACTTTTGCAGGAATATTCCACCGCTTGCCTTCAAATTTTTGGGTAATGAGATGGTCTTGTTTTATCAAATAAATTGCCAACAAGACCAGTGCCACCAGTACCATGACAATAAAAATAAAACTTAAAAAAAATCCACCACGCTGATGAAATGGCGTTTGGGCATGGGCGGTGGTGGGTCTAGGTAGTGTGTTAGGGTTTGGCATCATAAAATAAAACGTCATCAATAAGCGCGCAAAAAGTGAGTTATCATGACCGATAATCACAAAAAATTCAATGCAAAAAGTTGCGCCCCACGTGTTAACACCTTCCAAAAATTGGCGTGGATTTTAACCCCTCACTTAGGTATTTTTGGGGTACAATGAGGGTTATTTTTTTGGTGTTTTAGGGCGTTGCCCAATGGAATTTGATGATGCCAGCAACCGATTTGGCTGCCAATACAAAAATGCAGCAAGCACAAACTAGCGACCGTGGTTTTACGACCACTTACCAAAATACAGAACTGGTCATGCCACCTGCGGGTCATTGTTTTCACTGTGGCGACCCGTTACCTGTCAAACCGTTTTATACCCACGTTTTGGGAGAAGATCGGGCAATGTGCTGTATGGGCTGTCAGCTTGCCTCACAAAGTATTATTGAGGCGGGTCTTGAGCAGTACTATCTGGATCGTAGTGAAATCAACCGTACCGCAAGCTTGCCAGATTCATTGTATCAGCTGCAGGCATATGACCACGATGAGATTAAATCACAATTTATTTATGAGCAACAAGGGCAAAGTGTGGCTGAATTGTCACTCAGTAATTTGCGCTGCGCCGCTTGTAGTTGGCTAATTGAAACCCAGTTATATCGCTTGGCGGGTATGCAAGCGTGTCAGGTAAACCTCACCAATCAGCGTATGCGGGTGGTATGGGATGATAACAAGCTGCCCATTAGTGAAATTCTTGCTAAGGTGCAGGCGATTGGGTATGACGCCAAGCCTTATCGGCAAGATACCCATGAAGCCATGCTCAAACGCGATAATCGCCGTATGCTGTTTCAGTTGGGCATAGCGGCACTGGGCGCCATGCAAGCTATGATGTTTGCCGTTGCGCTGTATTTTGGCGAGTATTCAGGCATTGGGGCAAATGACCGCCAGTTTTTACGCTGGGTATCGCTGTTTGTCAGTATTCCTGTATTTTTGATTGCAGGTTTGCCGTTTTTTCAATCGGCATGGTCAGCGATCAAAGCACGGCAGGTTAACATGGACGTACCTATTAGTATCGCCATTGTTATTACCTTTATTGCAAGTTTATATGCCACGCTCACCAACACGGGTGAAACCTACTATGACTCGGTCAGTATGCTGATATTTTTCTTATTGGCAGGCAAATATGTGGAGCATAATGCAAGGCTGAAAGCGGCAAATTTAGCCAATGATTTGGTAGTGGTGGAGCCTATTTTGGTGGCAAAATTGGGGCATGAAACGGCACTTGATAACGAACAACCCGACACCACCCTTGCCCAGCACTATGCCAAACATTATCAGCCCTTATTTTATCAATCACTAAGCTTTGATGAGCCAAACCAAGCCAACCTGCAAATGGTATCCGCCCAATCGCTAACGGTGGGTGATATTATTCGCATAGATGCGGGTAGCAGCATTATTAGCGATGGGGTGCTACTGTCTGAAACTGCCACGGTATCGCAAAGTTTGTTAACAGGTGAAAGTGATCTGATCGTCAAAAAATTGGGTGACCTCATTGTGGGTGGCAGTCAAAACGATAGCCAACCTTTTATTATGCAAGTGACTACTTTGGCAAGCGACAGTCAAATTGGGGTGATCGACCGCTTGGTTAACC
>CALAPG010000227.1 GCA_937889485.1 uncultured Moraxella sp.
ATGGCGCCGCGCCCCAAACTGCGCCGCCATCACAGCCCAACCATGTTGGCAATGTTAGCAATGCCCTCGGTTTCAAACCACTGCCCACGCTGATTGCGGTGGCAGCGACGCTGATTATTTGGTTTTTGATTCCTGTGCCACAAGGGGTAAAGCCAGAAGCTTGGCATTTGTTGGCGTTATTTGTGGGTACCATAGCCGCTATTATTGGCAAAGCCATGCCGATTGGGGCAATTTCTATCATTGCTATTAGTTTGGTGGCAATCACAGGCGTGACGAGCCCCAAGCCAGCAGATGCACTGAAAGATGCGCTGTCAAGTTTTTCTAACCCATTGATTTGGTTGATTGGTGTGGCGGTCATGATTTCGTATGGCCTGACCAAAACAGGTTTGGGCGCTCGCATTGGCTACTACTTTATCTCATTATTTGGTAAAAAAACGCTAGGCATCGGCTATGCGTTGACGCTAGCAGAGCTGGTATTGGCACCGATTACCCCATCAAACACAGCACGTGGGGGTGGGATTATTCATCCGATTATGCGTTCTATCTCGCATGCGTTGGATTCTGATCCTGAAAATAACACCCAGTCAAGAGTGGGGCGCTACCTGGCTTTGGTAAACTATAACGCCAATCCAATTACCTCAGCGATGTTTATTACCGCGACCGCACCCAACCCCTTGGTGGTCAAACTTATTGGCGAGGCCACAGGCAAACAAATTGAGCTTAGCTGGACGACGTGGGCAATTGCTATGTTTGTGCCAGGTGTGGCTTGTCTGCTTGTGATGCCACTGGTCATTTATAAACTATACCCGCCAGAACTCAAAGCCACACCCAATGCCACTCAATATGCACGCGAAAATTTGACATTATTGGGCAAAGTTCATACTGATGAAAAAATCATGTTGGCAGTTTTTGCCTTGTTACTTCTCTTATGGGCAAATATTCCTGCGATGATTTTGGGTGATGCGTTTATGCTAGATGCCACAACCACTGCATTTATTGGGTTGTCGGTATTGTTATTGACAGGCGTGCTAAATTGGGATGATGTGCTCAAGCAAAAATCCGCTTGGGATACCATTATTTGGTTTAGTGCGTTAATCATGATGGCAACGTTCTTAAGTAAACTTGGGCTGATTGACTGGTTTGCCAAAAATATCCAAACAGGTATTACGCATCTGGGTGTCAGTTGGGTAGGGGCATGTGCTATTTTGACCTTGGTATATTTATATACGCATTACTTTTTTGCCAGTACTACCGCGCATATCACCGCCATGTTTGCGGCGTTTTATGGGGTAGGGATTGCCATGGGCGCGCCACCCATGCTATTTGCCCTTATCTTGGCAGCCTCGAGTAGCCTAATGATGAGCTTAACCCATTATGGCACAGGAACGGCACCTGTTATTTTTGGCTCAGGATTTACTACGCTGGGCGAATGGTGGAAAACTGGCTTTGCGATGAGTGTGGTTAATTTAGCCATTTGGTTAGGCGTGGGCTTAGTGTGGTGGAAAATCTTGGGATATTATTGATTTTTAACTAGGCTTAAAAAAACCGTCATTGTTGGCGGTTTTCTTATTGGATTTTGATCATGGGTCATAACATAGCCAAAACAATTTGTGATCCTTATCAAAATGTAAAATCCGTCAAATCCACCTTGTGCCCTGTCCACAATTCAAAACTTAACGCGCCTTGATTGATGAGCATCCCCAAACCATCCGATGTTTTGGCATTTTTAGTGTTAAAAAAATCCAAAAAAGCCGAAGGCTTGCCATACATCATGTCATAAGCAAAACCCGCGGTTAACGCTTCGCTAAATGGCAACTTCTCACCACTAAGCCCAATCGATGTGGCATTGATGATGACATCAAACTGGTTGGGAATATCGGTCAAACTTGAAAACGTCAACTTATCGGTATCAAACAACTGGGTTAGGCTTTTAGCTTTGGATACCGTGCGATTGGCGATATGTAAGGAAGCAACGCCAGCCTCTAGCAGCGGCAATATCGCGCCACGGGTTGCGCCACCTGCCCCCACAATAGCCACTGCCGCGCCTTGCAGCACAGCGCCTTGTGACTGCAAATCTGCCACCAAGCCACGCCCATCGGTGTTGTCACCGTAGAGCTTGCCGTCTTTGATAGCAAGGGTATTGACCGCACCTGCCAGTTGGGCAAATTTAGACAATTCACCACGGCTTTGGCAAAGCGCAAACGCCATTTCTTTAAAAGGTACCGTAACATTGGCGCCCGTACCTCCGCCTGCAAAAAATGCGTCTACCACCGCGGTAAAACTGTCGACATCATTGGGGCATAATTGACGTTGATAGGACAGTTCAATGCCTGTTTGCTTGGCAAACGCTTGGTGCAGCTCGGGTGACTTACTATGGGCAATGGGATTGCCGATAACGATACAATGATACGGTGCGTCTAGCCTTGGAGTCAATGACATGCTATAACCTATATTATTTGGATAAATATTCATTACTTTACAATAGTTTTGCCACCCACTTCAATGGCGGTGACACACTTTAACCAAGCAGCTGTTGTAAAGTGTTAAAATAGCAAAAGGGTTATCAAATAGTGCTCAATAATAGACACAAAACCACACTGTTAACCTGCCAAGCGCCTTGCTACAATATCTGCAGCCATTTTTTGTCCTCAAATTTGTTATGGTGAACAACGTTTTGTTAACCTCGTCCTTATCACGCTTATCTATTAACGCCGATACAGCGCGTGGTCACTACCAGTGTCTAGGTATGGGTATGGTGTGCCTGTTAGTATTGGCAGGCTGCCAAAAACTAGAGGAATTTTCTTCCCAAAAAAACAGGGCAATTAGCACCGATGAGCGTGCGGCATCGGTGGATAACCCTGCCCATCAGCATACTAGCAACGGCCGTCCCGTGGTCTATCCAATTGATACATGGCGTCAACAAAGCGTTGCCAAACCGATCAGTCTATGGGACAGCAACACCCTCAGCGCGCAGCTAGGAGAGCCGTCATCCGTGGACGCTCGCCAGTTGGACTACGATAGTAACCTTGCCACCAAATACAGTTTTGCTAAGACGGGTGCGCCGTATTTTGATGTTTTGGACTCAACCAAGTACATGGAAATACAATGGTATTTTGCAGGCAGTCATGACAGTGATGCCATCAAGCAAATGAGTGTGCAACACGCCAAAAATGCTTTTGAACTGGCGCAGCAGTGGTTGGGTGAAGAAGGTGCTACTGTGGTCGCTGCTATGCTAAATGGGCAAACGCTACAGAATAAAACTTACCAAGGCACCCTAATTGCCCTTGCCCGCTGCCAAAACTACCATTGTGACTTGGTTATCAAAAAACCCAAGCGCCCCACCAAAAAAGTGAGCAGCTAACCGCCATGTGGTACCATCTTGAAGACTCACCAAACCCAGTCCCCTGTGCCGCCATCGGCATAGATGCGCGCGTGATTGCTTATGGTGACGGATTTTTTACCACCATGGCAGTCGTTGATGGGCAAATTAATTGGCTAGCGTATCACTTAGACCGCATCATGCAAAGCCTCCAGGCGCTGCAGCTTGCCCCTAAAGTAGGCGCACCTTGTGCAGACTTGTGCCAGAGCCGTGCTATCATAAAAACACACCTCAAAAGCTACGCCAAGCAGCTAGGGCAAGGGATAATAAAACTCATCATCTGCCGCCAAAACCAGCCCATAGCGGGGTATGGCTTTATCAATCAAGCGGCACACAGTTGGGTCAAACTCATGCCTACGCCCCAACCACTTGCAAGCGCTGCCAACCAAATCCAGCAACAGCCTGCCGCCACCGCCGTGTGCCTGACCCAACAAATAGCCTGTTTACCACCACCGCTTAGCGGATTAAAACTACTCAATGCCCAAGATAAAGTATTAGCCAGCCGTGAATTGTGGCAACGCCAAACAAGTGAAGCCACCTTAATTGAAGGTTTGGTACAAGACATCAGCGGCAACTGGGTGGAAGGGACGTTTTGTAACTTTTTTTATCAGCTAAATGGTAATAAAACGTGGTACACACCGCCTATCACCCAATCTGGGGTCAAAGGGGTGATGCGGCAAGTTATCTTAGACAGCTTTGCTTGTGCCCAGCAGCCTTGTCAGCAGCGCGTCTTGGCAACCCATGACATGTCACAAATGAGCGGCTTATTTTTTTGTAATGCGGTGCGTGGCATTATCCCCATTACCACGCTAATTGACCCTAAAAATCAATCACATACGCTGCATATTCCCAATATTTGTCAGCTAAAAACCCCAAACTAGCCATCCTATTCACCAAAAAAAATTGCTATTTTTGCCATTACTTGATAAATTCGCGCTAATTGCACTGATAAAAGAATCTTGTATGAATGAGCCATCTAATAATAAGCCTAATGACAGTAACAATGCAGCGGATAATCAGCCGCTAAACCCGCTTGATGACGGCAAAAATGCGGATGGTAATGACACAGGACTACTTAACCGTTCAACCCGAGAATTTAGCGATACTATCACAGGTCGAAACCAACAAACCAAAATTCGCATTCTAGCCGTCTTGGGTTTTAGCGCATTGGTACTTGGGTGGCTGCTATTTTCCTTTTATAACACATTGTATAGCACCATTGACCAGCCAAAAAAAATGGTGACAATTAACAAAGGACAAACCTACTATGGGCTAGTGGATGAGTGGGATAAAAACACCAAACTCTTTGTCGCGCCGCTTGCCAAGCTTTATATCAAACTTACTGTGGATAAGCCACTACATTCGGGTGTGTATCAGCTACCTGAAAATCCCAGCTTTGCCAAAATGCTAGAAGTCATTGCACAAGGCGAAAAAGTAGCGTTTGTACGCGTGCAAATTATTGAAGGCAAAACCGCCAACAATTTGTACCAAACCTTATTGGCAAATAAGGGCATCAAAAACGAAGTCATCACAGGTGATAAAGTGGACATTGCCAAACTGGGGTTGAACATTCCTGAAGCCTATCATCCCAATGACAACCTTGAAGGTTGGTTTTCACCAGACACCTATTACTTTAATGAAGGCAGCAGCGATAAAAAGGTACTAACAGATTTATTTAATCGCCAATACGATGCGTTGATGGAAAACTGGGACAACCGCCAAACTGACTTGCCCTACAAAACCCCCTATGAGGCGCTCATCATGGCGTCCATCATTGAAAAAGAAACCAGTGTGGCAAGTGAACGAGAGGAGGTGGCAGGGGTATTTGTCAATCGATTAAAGAAAAATATGCGCCTACAAACCGACCCAACCGTGATTTATGGTATGGGCAAGCGTTATAACGGCAACATCCGCAAATCTGACTTGGAAGAAAAAACCCCCTACAACACCTACCAAATTGACGGGCTACCGCCCACACCCATCGCCTTGCCCAGTGTCGCCTCTATCAAAGCGGCACTGCATCCCAACCAAACTGACTCGCTATACTTTGTGGCAACAGGCAATGGCGGTCATAAGTTTACCAGCAACCTTGAAGACCATAACCAAGCGGTTCAAGATTACTTGCGCGTCATGCGTGAAAAAAAGGCACAAGGTAATTAATCGTGGCACAGTTTATTAGTTTTGAAGGCACAGAAGGGGTAGGTAAATCTACCTTAATCGCTAATGTTGCCGCATATTTGACCCAGCAAGGTATTGATTTTATACAAACCCGTGAGCCAGGAGGCAGCGCTTTTGCTGAGCAGCTGCGCGCCTTGCTTTTAGACCCTGCCACCCACATGGCAGAAGACAGCGAATTATTATTGATGTTTGCGGCGCGTGCTGACCATTTAGCTCAAGTGATTTTGCCCGCACTTGCGCAGGGTCAATGGGTATTGTGTGACCGCTTTACCGATTCAACCATGGCCTATCAAGGCTTTGGGCGAAAACTGGGTGATCGGGCGTATTTGGCAAAAATTACATTACTCATTGAGCAATTTGTACCCAAACTACCTGATATGACAGTGTGGCTGGATTTGCCTGTGGTTGAAGGAATGGCACGCGCCAAAAATCGCGGCAAGCTTGACCGCTTTGAGCAAGAGCACATCGCATTTTTTGCGCGGGTACATCAAGGATTTGCCCATCAAGCACAGCGCGAGCCAGAGCGCGTCAAACGCATTGATGCGAGCGGTACAGCTGATGAAGTACTGCAAAAAGTGTTGATAGAAATGGGCTTTAGTTGAGAAAAATTGGCTTTAGAAGCTAATGTTAGAAAATAACAGTAAAAACTAACAGTAAAAACGAACGTGGGCAAGTAGCATAGGCTACGCCGTTGATACCCACAATAAAAACAAGCGACCACAATAAAAACGAGCGTCCATAACATAAAAAGGTGCATTCAATGCACCTTTTTAATCCTATTAAATCAAAGCACAATTACGGCATCGAAGGCGTTAAAATAACGTCTGCTGCCACGGGCAAAGCTTGCGGAAAATCTTGGTTATAGTGCAGACCACGCGACTCATGACGGCGCAGCGCACAGCGCACAATTAGCTCGGACACCAGCAGCAGGTTGCGCAGCTCGATCAAGTTTTTGCTCACCACAAAATGGGCGTAATAGTCATTCACTTCTTGTTTTAACAATAAAATACGGCTTAATGCACGGTGTAGGCGTTTGTCAGAGCGCACAATACCCACGTAATGCCACATATTTTGGCGCAGCTCATCCCAGTTTTGTAATACAATCACTTCCTCGTCGGGGTCACTAACTTCTTGACTGTCCCAATCAGGTAACACTGGCAGCGGCGGCACACGTTGCTGCTCAAATGCCGAGGCAATATGGCGCGCCGCGCTCATGCCATATACAAAACACTCAAGCAGTGAATTACTTGCCATGCGGTTAGCACCGTGTAGCCCTGTAAATGACGTTTCGCCCATGGCGTACATATTTAATACATCGGTCTGTGCATATTGGTTGACCATCACACCACCACACGTGTAATGCGCGGCAGGCACGACAGGGATTTTATCTTTTGTCATATCAATGCCAAGCTCAAGCAGGCGCTCATATAGCATCGGAAAATGCCCTTTGACAAACTCAGGATCTTTGTGGGTGATATCAAGCCACACATGGCGAATGCCCAAACGCTTCATCTCAAAGTCAATCGTACGCGCCACAATATCTCTAGGTGCCAGCTCACCGCGCTCATCAAAGCGTAGCATAAAGCGCTCACCATCAGGGTGTTCTTTGGTGGGTGGCAAGCGCAGATACGCGCCTTCACCGCGCATGGCTTCGGTAATCAAAAAAGAGCGCGCTTCAGGGTGATATAGGCAAGTGGGATGAAACTGATTAAACTCAAGATTGGCAACGCGGCAGCCTGCTCGCCACGCCATTGCAATGCCATCGCCCGTGGCAATATCAGGGTTTGAGGTGTACAAATAAGCCTTTGATGCCCCGCCACACGCCAATGCAATAAACGGTGCACTAAAAGTCACTACCTCATTATTGGTCAAATCAAGCGCATAAAGTCCCACAGCGCGGTTGGGCTCGGTTATGGCAGTTCCACTGCGCTTGGCAAGTTTATTGGTGGTAATCACATCAATGGCTGCCATGTATTCAAACAAAGTCACATTGGGGCATTGTTTGATACGCTGCACCAAGGTGGTAGAAATTGCCACGCCTGTAGCATCAGCGGCATGGATAATGCGGCGTTTGGTATGTCCACCCTCGCGCGTTAGATGCAGGGTCTCATTTTCATCTAAGGTAAACTTGACACCTTGTTTGAGCAAAAATTCTACCGCCTCACGGCTATGCTCAACGGTAAATCTCACCGCATCTTCGTGGCAAAGACCTGCCCCTGCAATTAACGTATCTGCCACATGCTCATCAACCGAATCATCATCTGATAAAACCGCTGCCACCCCGCCTTGGGCATAAAAAGTGCTAGCCTCGGTTAATTTATCCTTTGCCAAGACCGCAATGGATAAATGCGCGGGCAGTGAAAGTGCCAAAGACAAGCCTGCACCGCCACTGCCAACAATTACCACATCAAATTGGTGACGTTTGGTAGCAAGGCTTTTAGGCGCAAAAAATGGGGTAGAGGGGGTATCAGTTGAAACAGAAGTTGACGGTGTAACGCTGGCTGTCATGGTGGCGTACGTCCTTGAGATATGATGTCGGTAAGATTATAAAAAGTTCATTGCAATCAGCGGATAAAATGCAAAACGCGCACGCGCGGCTTGGCGCTGCACTGACGCTAATAGGCTAATATGATACCAGTTTTGATAAAAAAAAGTGCAATTTTCCCTATTGAGCGCTATTTTGTACTATTATAACAAATTAAATTGTCACAGCAGACGTAGCCATTTATAATGTGCCATTTTTATATCGCGCGTTTTAACACGCTGTTTTGGTAATTACTCACTCAATGTAGGTTACGGTTTGGCATGATTGGCAACTGGCTAGGTCATCTTGGAACGATCATCGCTCTTTTGGTCATCGTATGGTCATGCCTAAAAACCTTACAAGTCAATGCATCAGCAGGCAATGTGCAAATTTGGCTACAACTGACGACCTACTACGCGCGCTTTTGGGTACTGTGGTTATTGGTATGGGCAAATGTGCAGCTGGTATTTAACAACCAAGCCATGTACTGGTTACTAATTGCGCTATCGCTACTATATTTGTACATGACGTGGATTGAGCCCAACCGCTTACGGGTGTCACGCCATCAGATTGCGCTCACCGTTCCCGCCGCTATCTCGGCGCCTGCTAGCACCTCTTTACTCAAACACTCAGCACACAAAGCCTCAGCGCCCAAAGCCAATGCGCAGCTAGCGGTGTTAAGTGATATTCATGTGGGTATTTTTTCCAACAAAAAGCAATTAGAACGGTTGGTAAAATGCCTCAATCAACTGCCCGTTGACGCAGTGATTATTTTAGGCGATTGGGTTTATCATACTGGCGCAGATTTGGTTGGGCAAATGATGATACTAAAAGCGCTCAACAAACCCTGCTACACCGTGTTTAGCCAGTCAGACAATGACCAATCCAAAGCCTATAGCCACCGCAGCGACTGTAACCCACAAAACGAGCAACTGTCTTATGTATTATCAAGTCTTGGCATCGAGCGGTTGCCCGAAACAGGGGTAACGATTGCAGGGGTCAAAGTCATGGGCGTGAGCGACGGCGTGACCGCTGATCTTCCTCACTTGATACGACAATACACGGGTGCAGGTTGTCCGCTGATTATTGCCACACATGACATAAAGCAGCTTGAAGCCAATCCCAAAACATTACAAGCCGCTCATGCCAATACCTTGGTGGTTGCAGGTCAGACCCATGGTGGGCAAGTGAATATTCCCATGCTTACCCCGTTAATGGTCAAAGCACTAAGCGGTAACAAGCTGGTGGCAGGTCTTCGCAAACCCAATAACCGTGCACTAGCAGCCCAAGCACTAGCAGCCAAAGATAGTGTCCAAGAAACCCTCCATCAGCGTTATCAAGTGTGGATTAATACAGGTATTGGGATGACAGGTCTACCGTTTCGGTTGCATTGTCCGCCGACCATTGATGTGTTAGATATTACAATCAACGCTGACCTATAAGGTAACGATCGGTATGGCTTGCGCGTGGTCACGTGGTTTTTGCATTGACTGCTTCCCCTTTCTATGGTGAGAGGATTATTTCTAAAAAACGGTCAAGCCCGACAGCAAAAATGTTTTTAGAGATTGCAAATTTGGCGATAAAAAATGGCAAACCTTGGTATAGTAACCGACAGATTGGCAACGAAACAGCTTAAACTTTGCATAATTTTTATGCTAAACTAAGCAAAAATTGCCTAATATTTCATCCTCTCAGACAACGATAGTTAAGGTTTTGTTCAAGGTATTGCTATGACAACCATCCAAGATAAACTGCAAGGCTCTATGGTCGCTTTGGTTACTCCCATGCACAGCAATGGTGACGTCGATTGGCAATCATTGGCAAATCTCATTGACTGGCAAATTGAGCAGGGCACTGATGTCCTTGTTTCGGTAGGCACCACAGGCGAATCTGCCACCCTTTCAATGCAAGAACATGCCGACGTCATTGAATTCACCATGAAGCAAGTGGCGGGGCGTATTCCTGTTATCGCAGGCACAGGCGCCAACAACACTGTAGAAGCCATTGAATTGACTCAGCATGCCAAACAAGCGGGTGCAGATGCGGTATTGCTTGTTGTGCCTTACTACAACAAACCCACCCAAGAAGGCTTGTATTTACATTATAAAGCCATCGCCGAGGCGGTAGATATTCCTCAAGTATTGTATAACGTACCAGGTCGTACAATTGTGGACATGCAGCAAGCGACAGTTGAGCGGTTGGCAGATATTGATAACATCATTGCTATCAAAGATGCGACAGGTGATGTAGTACGTGGCGCCAAATTAATTGAGGCGGTGAAAGGTCGTATGACAGTGTTTTCAGGTGATGACGCCACCGCGCTTGAGCTTATGCGTCATGGCGCAAAAGGCAATATCTCAGTAACAGCAAACGTAGCACCAAAAGCGATGAGCCAAATTTTTAATTTGGCGCTACAAGGCGACTTTGAGCAAGCTGCCAGCATCAACCAAAAAATCGCGCATCTACACGCTGATTTATTTGTGGAGTCTAGCCCAATCCCAGCAAAATATGCCTTATATAAAATGGGACAAATCGAGCAAGGTATTCGTTTACCGCTTACTTGGTTGTCTGCAGCGCACCAACCTATGATTGATGATGCCCTTATCAAAGCAGGTTTATTATGAAAACAGCGTTTATATTAAATCACCGCCCAATCTCTGCTGCCGCGCTTATTACGGTAGCGGCTCTTAGCGTGGCAGTCACAGGTTGCAGCACTTTTAAGCGCAGTGTTGCTGATAACTCACTTGACTATGCCAAAACCCAAAAACTTGCGCCTGTCCAGTTACCCGCGGCGGCGCAAACTTTGCCGTTTACCCCCATCTATCATGTGCCGCAATCTGGCGAAAATACGTTAAAGCTAAAAAATGACAGCAGTAAGCGCTTTGAGCTACCACGCCCCATTTCTACGGTAAAACAAAATTAAGTGTCAAGCCTATTACCTTGACAGCAAATTTGGACAGCAACTTTGGAACCTACCATGCAAAAACAGCAGTTACTTTATAAAGGCAAAGCAAAATCTGTGTTTGAAACAGACAACCCAGATTATTTGATTTTAGAATTTCGTGATGATACGTCTGCCTTTAATGGTGAGCGTATTGAACAATTGGCGCGCAAAGGTAAAGTCAACAATCGCTTTAATGCTTTTGTTATGCAAAAACTTGCCGAAGCAGGGATTGAAACCCATTTTGAGCAGCAATTGTCTGATGAAGAAGTGTTGGTCAAACGTCTGACGATGATTCCTGTAGAGTGCGTGGTGCGTAACTATGCTGCGGGTAGTTTGGTTCGCCGTTTGGGGCTGCAAGAAGGTCAAGCCTTGACGCCACCCACGTTTGAGCTGTTTTTTAAAGATGATGCTCTAGGCGATCCGATGGTTAATGATTCATTGGCAATTTCACTAGGCTGGGCAACCCAAGCGCAGTTAGATGAAATGAAAGCCTTAACCTTCAGAGTCAATGACGTGTTATCTAAGCTTTTTGATGAAGGCGGCTTGATGCTGGTAGATTTTAAGCTTGAATTTGGTGTATTCAAAGACCGTATTGTGCTAGGCGATGAGTTCTCACCCGATGGCTGCCGCGTTTGGGACAAAGAAACCAAGAAAAAATTGGACAAAGACCGCTTTCGCCAAAGTCTGGGTGATGTAATCGAAGGATACGAAGAAGTGGCTCAGCGGATTGGCGTGCCAATGCCTGAATAGTAAAAAAACGATTATGAATAAAAAATAAACTGGGGCTTGCTCCAGTTTTTTGTTGGTATGACCATGATAAAAAAAATTACAACATTTATTTTAAACCATGCTGTGTTACATCAGTATATTAAGCAGCCAACCACTAGTTTGGCAACATTTAATCGCAATCCTAGACCGTGGCATATGCCGTTGGTTGCGGCAATTGCGGTGAGCTTTCCTGTATTGGTTGGGGCGTATTTGCATAATTTGGCAATGGGATTGTTAGCGTCACTTGGTTCAATGGTCATTTTAAATTTGCCATATGCGGGTGGTTTGCTGTTTCGTATGACGGCGGTGTTGGCGTGTAGCTTTGGTATGGTGGCTTGTTTTGCCGTGGGGTTGATTGCTCATCGTGTACCCATATTAACGGTGCCGCTGATGATGTTTATCACATTTTGGATTACGCTGTTTAGCCGCTATTATAAATTGTCTCCACCTGGCGGGCTATTTATTATTATGGCGGCTGCCATTGCGCTGTTTATGCCAGCAAGCTTTTCACAAATCCCTGATTTTATTGGTTTGGTGGCATTGGGGGCATTATTTTCGGGGATAGTGGCGTGCTTTTATTCATTGATATTGGTATACGGTAACACGGTCGCGCCTGTGCCTGAGGTGATGCCTGTGCAAGATGTATTAGCGGATAGCGCGATTGTCTCTATCTTTGTGGCGTTGTCTTTGATGGTTGCGTTGGTTTTTGAGATGCCAAAGCCGTATTGGGTGCCGATGAGCTGTTATGTGATTATGCTTGGTATGAACTTTCAGAGTATCTGGACAAAACTGGTACACCGTCTTGCGGGCACTGGGGTAGGGATTTTATTGGCATGGCTGTTGTTACTGCTAAGTCCCGATGCAATCGGCGTTGCCATGATTATTTTTGCGGTGATGTTTTGTATTGAGACGTTGATTGTGCGGCATTACGGGGCTGCCGTGGTATTTATTACCCCATTGACCATTTTTTTGGCAGAATATAGTGCCGCCCAGCCTAGTCCCATCAATGAAATTATTGCCACCCGCTTTTGGGATACGGCAGCGGGCTGCCTCATGGGTATCTTAGGCGGCTTGGTGATTTTGTCGCCCGCTATCAAACAAAAAAGCCAAATGGTGGTGAATAAAGTGTTAAACAAACTGGCGCTTTGACCACCAACATGAGAATGCCTAAAAAGCCTTTGTATGAGCTATGAGGTTAAACCTAAAATTGCCATTACGCCATCAAGACCTGCCACATTAACGGCATAGTCCGCTTGGGCGCGCACAATGGGCTTGGCACGATAGGCCACCCCAATATCGGCAAGTCCCAACATGGGCAAATCATTGGCGCCATCGCCAACTGCCACCGTTTGATTTAGCCCAATGCCAAGGCGGCTGGCAACGCTTTGCAAAATATCAGCCTTGCGCTGACCATCTACAATCGGTGAGGTGACCTTGCCTGTGACCTTGCCATCGATGATATCAAGGTCATTGGCATATACCTCGTCAATACCTAGGGTGTTTTTGACATGCTCGGCAAAATAATTAAAACCACCTGATACCAAGACTACATGATAGCCATTTGCTTTTAGTGCGCTAACCAAACGTTTGGCGCCCACGCTAAACGTAATGTGATGGTTGACAATATCTTCTAATGCCTCGCTAGATAACCCTTTTAATAGTGCAACACGGCGCGTGAAGCTTTCGACAAAATCAATCTCGCCGCGCATTGCAGACTCAGTGATCGTATCCACTTGCTCGCCAATGCCTGCTTTTTTTGCAAGCTCCACAATCACTTCTTGCTCAATCAGTGTGGAGTCCATGTCAAATAGTGCCAGTTTATGCGGGCGTAGTAGCGTGGCAAGGGGCATAGCATTGACATCAATGTTATTAAGGTTGGTGGCGGCAAATGCCGCTTTTACTTGTGGCAAAAGCGGGGGCAAGCCCTCGCAGCCCAAACCTTCCACCACCCATTGCAGTGTCGTCACCGCGCTCACTTGTTCACATTGGGCTAGACTAGCATTGGCGTGCCAATCTAGCTCATTGACCAAGGTAGATTGATAAAGGACGCGCAGCGCGGGGTGGATATTTGCCAACACGTCACTAATTTGGTTGATTGTGCCTAGCTCGAATTTGGACGCGCAAAGGGTCAGCACCCAACTATTGGGAAACTGCTTATCAAGTTGATACAAAAAATTCGCTGTCATGGTGAATTACCCCCTTGTATGCCAAAAAAATAAGCATGATAATGTAGCATTTAATCGCTGTTAAAGAAAGTTTAATCTACTCATGAATCATTTAGCCCCCCGCCAAGGCAAATTTGCTATTATCCTGCTTGTCAGTTTTTGTTTACACCTTCTAATGCTCGTCTTTAGTACAGAAAAATCCCAGTATGAGTACCGCACCAATAAAGGTGAAAAAATTGTCGAGCAGTTGGGCAAAGAGGCAATGGTTGGCATTGCTAACCAAGATCGGATTAGCTTAAGTGTACTTGCCAATCGCTATCAAGTTGATGAAGACGTTGCCAAACTGGTAATCACCGATCCCAATAATCACACATTGGTACAAACAGGACAAGCACAAAATGACACGGGGCAAGTGATTGACAAACCAATTATCCAAAATAACCAAGTGCTAGGTCATGCCATTATCACCATGAAAGCGGTATCTAAGGGCGAAATTGTCAGTAGCCAGTGGTTATTTATATTGGGTTCAGCAATTTTGCATGGTTTTTTGTGGTTAATTTATGGCTACGTGGCACGTCCAACCAATGAACAACTGGAGCAGTTGGGTGAAAAAATCCAGCAGCGCATAGTCATGGCGCGTGGGCAGCTAACGAATTTACCATCACGCAACGCAACCGAAGTCACGCATGATAGCACCGTCCACCACCAAGACGTAGACACACAAAACCCCACCACCAGCATCAAAGAGTTCTTAACAAGCAATGACGCGGCTGAGCCTAGCCTTGTTACCGAGAGCAGCGCGCCAATCAATACCAGCGTTCAGCCCCCTGTTACTCATGCTTTTACAGATAGCACACAGCAGCAAGACATAAAAATTCAGATCCATTTTCATGACCAATACAACCTATTAAAACGCGTTGCCCCTGAAATTGCTAACCCTTATTTTCAGCTATGTGACCAACTGCTTATGCGTGCGTATCAAAGCTTATTGGTGCTCGATAATAGTTTGCTAAATCGTTATATCAAGGATGTCACCATCAGCGAAGCGCCTCGATTTAATGCCAACGGCGCCGTGATTCATCTAAAAGGCAAGCCTGAGCAGCTACCCCTTGCTGCTGTCTTACTATCCAAGCTATTGATTATTTTAAACCAAGTAGTGTATGAAAAACACCGCGAACTCTCGCGGTTTGCCCTGCCTATGACCATCGGCACAAGCCTTAGCCAGCAGTTTATGGACGTGCAAAAATTGATGGTCAACCATGCTAAAGAAGACGGACTATTACTGCTGTATCCCAAACCGCTGCTAAAAACCTTAGATGGCAAAGTCCAGTTCAAAAATATCACCCATCCCACTACCGTGGCGGAACGACAAATGGTTTGGTATAACGGACTCTCAGAAACCTTGATGACCGAACTCATTGCCAAGCGGGACGAAATTTTGACAGCAACAGACAAATATTAGCAAATTGATTTGGGAAATTTTTTTTAACATATTTTTTTTAGCAATGCTTGACTTGTTTTTAAAAACCCCTTATAAGGCTTAATAAATTTGCA
Organism: uncultured Moraxella sp.; assembly: GCA_937889485.1. Taxonomy (GTDB): domain Bacteria; phylum Pseudomonadota; class Gammaproteobacteria; order Pseudomonadales; family Moraxellaceae; genus Faucicola. Next base: position 15,513 of record CALAPG010000227.1, read on the forward strand.
AATTTATCGACATGACCAGCGAGAGGAGTACTAAATGGCTGATCCAGATATTGATGATACCTTTGAAGATGATAGCTTTGATGATGATGATGACGCGCGATTAGCTGATGATGACGCATCGGGTCGCAGCCGAGCTAGTAGTCTAGAAAAACGTCGCCTGATTGATAATCTACTTGAAGAAAAGCGCTTGGCGCGTTCATTAAGAGATAGTTTTGATGATGACCTAGATGATTTAGACGATTTTGATGATGAATGATGAATAAATCGAAGGTTAATACACTGGGTATTAACCTTTCTTTTTAATGACAATAATAGGAAAAATACCATGGATTTTGATGAGTTGATTGATTTTTTGGACAGTGATGATAATGAATTTGGACTATCAAGCATTGCCACGCATGGTTTTTTAACCGCCTCAGTAATCGCCCAATCCTTACCACAATGGCAATCGTATTTGTTTGAGGGTCACCAAAAACAAGTCAATCCTGCGGTGTTAGCCGCCATCAGCGAATGGCGCGATGAGCTGCAAGCTACCTTGCAAGATGAACGCGAAATTGAGCTACCCTTTGATTTGGCAGACATTGATTATACTGATATCGAAAATTCAGAAGTGAGCGAGTGGTCGGTGGGCTTTGTGGATGCCATGTATGCCAGTGACAATGAAGAAGATGACTGGTTTGCCGATGAAGACAGCGAAGAAGATGTTGCGATGTTGACCTTGCCAATGGTGTTGTTCAGTGGCATTGATGCTGAAGAACCTGATATGGTTGAACTGATGAAAGACCCAACTACCATGAGCCAAATGGCGGGTGCAATTGAAAAAAACATCGTTGAGCTGTTTTTATTGTTTCATACCAACGACTAACGCTTATTTTTTAAAAATCATTTTGTCAAAAAAAAGAGCAACCATGGTTGCTCTTTTTTTGGTTTT
>CALAPG010000228.1 GCA_937889485.1 uncultured Moraxella sp.
AGCATCCGCATCATACCCACCACCGAATTTTATGACTACGAAGCCAAATACAACCGCGATGACACGGTATATCAATGCCCCTCCGACTTGACCGAAGCCCAAGAGCACAATATGCAGCAAATTGCCAAAAAAGCCTTTGCGGCAATTGGGGGTAAGGGCTGGTCGCGGGTGGACTTCTTACGAGATGAAGACGGCACTTTATATTTATTAGAACTTAATACCGTCCCAGGCATGACCAGTCATAGCTTGGTACCAATGGCAGCAAAAGTACGGGGAATTGACTTTGCCGCCTTATGTTTGCAGATCTTACAGCAAACTTTGGTGGTATAAGCGCTCCGCTTTTATAATTATTTACAATAAACATACCATTCCTGTCTAGAAGCGTATTATCTATTCACCCAAGGGCTAAATGAATTTGCTATGATATGCTCCTAGGCGACAACAGCCAAAATACTATCAAATTATTGATGAATTTTTACTGTAACGTTAACCAATAAATAAATGAAGACCTAATCACTGCTTGGTCAATATGGCAAACTCACTTGTGGCAACCGCGTCTGTAGAAAATTTACCCAATCGCTTTAGGTACCTACTGCCAAAATTACTGATGGTAGGCATCGCAGCGTTATTAATAACTTTAGTGGCATTGGTTATTCATGCAATCAACCAACTGCCTAACGCGGCAATCACCGTGGTACCCAAAGGGCTTAATGCACCCCAGTACCAACAGCTTACCAAGCTTTTAGGGTCGCAAGCCACCGCCAATGTGTTGCAGGCTGATTTGCAAAGCTACCTTACTCAGTCGCAATCGTTGGACTGGGTTGGGCAAGTGGATATCCGCCGTGACTGGCAGCAAGGTTTGTTGGTCAGCGTCACCCCACGGCAAGCCGTTGCCAAATTTGGCAGTGAAAAGTTGGTAGATGCCACAGGGGTTGTCTTTAAACCCGCTGATAGCAGCGAACTGCACAATCCGCAATTGATGCAGCTACAAGGCGAAAATCAGCATGCGGTGATTATGATGCAGCAAGTCAAACAGGTCAGTGACTGGTTTTCGCCGTTGGGTCTCAAGATTGATGAGGTGATAGTGACACCGCGCATGGCGTGGCTGTTTCGTTTTAACAATGGGCTACGGGTGTTGGTAGATAATGATAATACCTCAGAAAAACTCTATCGACTCAGCGTGATGCTACAAAATCAGCTAAAACCGCAGCTTCACAACTTACAAACCATTGATTTAAGATATAAAAATGGTATGGCAATCACCAAACGGGCTGCACCTGCTAGCGGTAGTGCAGACCCGCTGACAACCGCCCATACTGCCGCTTCCACCCAACCACAAGCAATAGCCGTTAGGTAATATATATTGTAGCATTCTATGAAAAAACCAGATCTTATCGTCGTCATCCACCTAAGTGCTACCGCTATTCATACGGTCATTGGACAAGTTCATAGTGCCCAAGATATTCGTATTGTGGGTTTATCCACGGTAAAAAATCATGATTTTTCACAAGGGACTATTCGCCACCGCGAGCGCCTAAAATCTGCTATCAAACAATCCATCCAAAACGCTGAAGACATGGCAAACTGCCGCGTCAACAGCGTGTGGCTGAGTTTTTCCACCCCTGATTTACAAAGCGTCAATAGCGTGGGCGAGGTCAAAATTGCCCATGAAGTGGTACAAGCCAAAGATGTGGTTGATGCGCTCACCCAAGCAAAAGCCAAATACTTACGCGATGACTTATACCTGATGCATTATGCCCAGCAGGGTATCGCCTTAGACGGCAATGCCGACATGATTGATGATGCTATTGGCATGCAAGCAAATGACCTTATGGTGCTATATCACTTGATGATGATGCCTGTCAAAGGGCGGCAAAACCTACAGCAGCTTTTACAAGAGTGTGATGTCAGTATTGACCAGATGCTATTTGATGCGGTATCAACGGCAGAATATGGCTTATTGCCTGAAGAAAAATACCATGGCGTGTGTTTGATTGACATTGGCGCATCCACCACCAGTATTTGCGTGTATCGTGAAGACAAACTGGTATACACCCATTGTTTTGCAGAAGGTGGTCACCATGCGACTTTAGATATCTCAATGTTACTTGATGTCACGATTGTTGAAGCTGAGACCATGAAAAAAAACCAAGCCAGCGTGGATCGGCACGGCATCGATTCTAGCCAATTTTTTACCATCAAGCGCTCACAATACAACGATGAAAAAACCATCAATATGCTTGAGCTGCTAGAAGTCACCGAAGCGCGTTACCTTAGTATTTTATCTAATATCAAAGCGGCATTGGATCAAGAAGGTCTAAGTAACTTTTTACAACAAGGCTACGTGATTACGGGTGGCGGCGCCGACATGCGCGGCTTACTTCCCCTTGCCAAAAAAGTCTTGGGCAACAAAGTCAATAAAGTCAACCAGCACAGTGCCATCTCCGCTTACACCCAATATGGTGATGACGATAAATTACGCACCATCGCTGCCATGATTGGCGAACGCAAATACCAAACCGCATTTGGCACCTTACTATATAGCCAAAGTGAGGCCTTTCACCACAGTGAAAAAAGCTCACCCGACTCATTACAAGTGGCGCCCATGCGAGAAAAATTACAGACTTTGAACAAGATTTTTAGAAAATTTTTCTAACACTAATAGACATTTAGCGTTTTGTGATTGCTCATGTTATGATTAATTGTATAATATTTTTATCATCATTACGGTAAAACTGACATTTAAACCCACCCTTTAATTATGGATGCTTATCAGCACATTGTCTGATAGTAGCGTAACGGAGAATTTTAACTATGGAAGCGAAATTTAGTATCGAACCTGATTTTCATGATACATTTGCCCAATCAGCACGCCTATCAGTCATCGGCGTTGGCGGCGGCGGTGGTAACGCGGTAGAAACCATGGTACAAAATGGCGTCAAAGGCATCAACTTTGTTTGCGCCAACACCGATAAACAAGCCCTTGACCGCCTGTCAGCGCCCAATAAAATCCAGCTAGGTATCAAAAACAACAACCGCGGCTTGGGGGCAGGTGCCAACCCAGAAGTAGGGCGTGAAGCGGCAGAAAGTGACGAAGAACAAATTCGCCAATTACTAGAAAATTCTGACATGGTGTTTATTACCGCAGGCATGGGTGGTGGTACAGGAACAGGTGCAGCGCCCGTGATTGCCAGGCTTGCCAAAGAAATGGGCAAATTGACCGTTGCCGTAGTAACCATGCCATTCACCTTTGAAGGTGGCAAACGCGGCAAAGTAGCAAAAGAAGGTATTGAACAATTATCAAATTTTGTTGATTCTATTATTACCATTCCTAACGACAAATTAATGACGGTGTATGGCAAAATTTCTATGAAAGATGCCTTTAAAAAAGCCGACGAAGTATTGCTACAAGCCGTCCAAGGTATTTCTAATATGATTAGAGATAACGGCTTTATTAACATTGACTTTGAAGATATTCGCACTGCCATGGCTTCACGGGGTCACGCCATGATGGGAATTGGCAAAGCAAGCGGCGAAGACCGTGCCGAAATTGCCGCTGAAAAAGCCATTAAAAGCCCATTGCTTGACAACTTACTTCTTAAAAATGCCAAAGGTCTATTGGTTAACGTGGTGGCAAGCTCAGACTTTAACTTTGATGAACAAGAACGCATCACTCACAAAGTCCAAAGCTTGGTAGATATTGACGAAGCCAATATTTTTTATGGCGTGGTGTTTGATGAAGACATGGGCGATGAAATCCAAGTGACCGTGGTGGCTACAGGTCTTACTTTAGATACCGCACCCAAACAATCTACCCGTGATTTTATTTCAGATGCCTCTAGCACCCACAAAGTGGAAGCAGGTACCCACGAACCTGCCTATGCTGCACGCCGTGATATGCCACAAGTTGCTCCGACGGTTGTCACCGCTGTACCACAAACAATAGAACCATCGGTGAGTGCCGCGCCTTCTCAGCCGCAGCGTACCACCAATAGTATCCAAGACTATCTACGCCGCCAGCAAAACCGCTAGTCAGATACCTTGTGTGACTCATTGACATGATTTTGTGCAAAACCCATGGCTAAACTAGCGATGGGTTTTTTGTTACAACCCATTTTTATACAAATGTTTGTATATAAAGTTGGGATGACCGCTGCTTAGTTTCGCCAATCACCGTGGTCAAAAAATTCAATCGTTGCATCGCTATGATGTGCCAATAGACAATGATAGAATAGCCAAATGTAACAAATTATATCATTGATTAACCTCTCACCATCCGCCGTTATTTTGCTCAAGGAGTCGTTATGCAGCAGCGCACTATCAACCAATCCATTATGCTAGAAGGTATTGGTTTGCATAGCGGAAAACCCGTGCAGTTACGTTTTTCCCCTGCTGCAGTCAACACAGGGATCGTATTTTTGCGCTCAGATTTGGCAGATGCCCAGGCCATCAACGCAAATTTTCGCGCGGTCAATGACACCATGATGTCTTCTAACCTCACCAACCGCGCAGGGCAGCGCATCGGCACGGTAGAACATCTCATGAGCGCCATTGCAGCCTTGGGGCTTGATAATCTAAGCATTGAGGTATCAGCGCCTGAGATTCCGATTATGGACGGTAGTGCCCTACCGTTTATTACCACTTTGCAATCGGCGGGTATTGCCCTACAAGCCGCACCAAAACAATATATCAAAGTACAGCGCCCCATCGAAGTGCAATCAGGCGATAAAATCGCAGGGTTTCGCCCTTTTGATGGCTTTTCACTGGATTTTCATATTGAGTTTGATCATCCCGCGTTTGATAAAGCGCACGAAAAAATCCAATTTGATTTTACCGAAACCAACTTTATTTCCCAAATTGCCAGTGCTCGCACGTTTGGTTTTTTAAAAGACATTGAATATCTTAAAGCCAATAATTTGGGGCTTGGGGGGAGCATGGAAAACGCCATTGTGCTAGATGATCACCAAGTGCTAAATCCAGAAGGTTTGCGCTTTATGGATGAATTTGTACGTCATAAAGTACTGGATGCGGTAGGGGATTTGTATTTGGCAGGTCACCAAATTTTGGGTGCATTTTATGCCTACAAGTCTGGACATGCTCTCAATAACCTGTTGTTGCGACAATTGTTTAGCGACCCTGATAACTACGAAATTGTAACAAAATATGAATCATAAAAAACCATTCAGTTTATTATTATTAAATAAACTGATTAATTTTAATAAATAATTTTTTTATAAATGTGAGGAGTAGTAACATTTTTTTTACCCCCATAGTCATGCTATTCACCCTTAATCTGCAAAAAAAATCAACACGGTCAAATTTAAAAAAAAGATATCTTTTGTTGTCTAATTTAGTCGCCCACTACCCTAGTTAATCCCGATAAAGATA
>CALAPG010000229.1 GCA_937889485.1 uncultured Moraxella sp.
CACCGTAATAACCTTTTGCACGAGCCAATACTTTTTTATGACGGCGATTTGCCTGAACACCACGTTTTACACGAGCCATAATTTACTCCTAAATTTTATGTATTTATCAATGCGTTAAAAAGATTATAGGTAAGGACACATACGGTATACACGGGCTTCATCAGAAACGTGTACCATTTTGCACCCACGCAATTGACGGATACGCTTAGCAGATTTTTTGGTCAAAATGTGGCGTTTGAATGCTTGCTTACGTTTGATACCGTTACCAGTTTTTTTGAAACGTTTGGCAGCACCGCGGCGAGTTTTTAATTTCATAGTAGCCTCTTTACTGTTTTTGGCTAATTGCTTAGCCAATTAAGATACCTGTTTGTCAAAATGTTTGCGAGAGCAAGTTGTGAACTATTCTGTCCGCGCCAATATTTTGCCTTGAGGTGGGAGGCGGTATTTTAGCAAAAATTCAATCGAGTTGCGATAGGTTTTTGCGGTTTATTTTTCTTTTCAAAGTCAACAATGTATGATAATTTAATGACAATTAAAAAATCGTTGATTTATCAAGAATAATTTTGTGATTTTTTGAAAATAAAAGCTACTTTTTGAAAAAAACAGGGATAATTTATCACTTTTTGTTTGTTTTTTTAACAGGCTTAAAGTGACTTTACAGACAAATTACTTTTTTTAAAAAGTGTTTATCAATCAAAAAATCTAACAATACCAAAACCTAAAAATATTTTGTTAAGTTGATTTCATATTAATTTTTCAATAATGGAGTTAATCATCTTGCCAACCGTCAACCATGATATTGAAAAAGCAAATTTTGTCTTTGAAACGGTGATGCGCGTTCGAAATACTGAGATGGGCTTGGGGCAGCATTTGACCATTGAAAGCTTGGTATCCTTGCTGACAGAATCACGGTTTCGTTTTTTATATTCCAAAGGTATTAAAGAAGTCAACGCCGAGTATCAAGGCTTGGTTATTGATTATATGACCACCCAAGTAGTTGACCGCGTCCGCGCCCGTGAAGAGTTGTTGTTTGAAGTGGGCGTGCAAAATCTGACCGACCAAGGTGGTGAGTTTGTCTTTAAAGTATCCAGAATGTTTGATGCCAGTGTGGTGGCATATGCGGTGATGGGGTTTGTGGCATATGATTACCGCCAGGGTAAGCCTATCGCGCTGAGTGCCGCACTAAAAGAAGTATTAGATGTGAAACCCTTTGAGATTTAATGGCTGATGAATTATGATAAAAGCGCTCATCGCTCGATGAGTGCTTTTTTTTGGTAAATGCTTTTTAATGATCAATAAGTCGGTTATTGTTGGGCTTGGTGCTCATGGCACCGATTTTTTACTAGCGGTTATCGGCAATAGAATGGGTTTTGAATATGAATTGGTTAGATGCGGTAAAATTTGATGATAATGGGTTAATTCCAGCTATTGCTCAAGACCATCATACGGGACGTATTTTGATGATGGCATGGATGAATCGTGAGTCTTTACGCCTAACTGCCGAAAAAATGCAAGCCGTGTATTGGTCACGCTCTCGCAGCAAATTGTGGCACAAAGGCGAAACTTCAGGGCATTTTCAACAGGTTTATGACATCCGTCTAGACTGTGATGCCGATGTCATCGTACTATCTGTGACCCAGCTAGGTGGCATTGCTTGCCATACAGGACGGGAGTCTTGTTTTTATCGGCTACTGACCAACGACCACGGGCAATTAGACTGGCAAGTGACCGATAAAGTACTCAAAGACCCAAGCGAGATTTATGCCGACAAGAATACGGACAAAAAAGCGCCCGCGCCCCAATCTCAATTACCTAAGAGCGTCTCATCAACCGATATTTTGGCGGCGCTGGATCAAGTACTCACCGAACGTAAAGCCGCAAGCCCAGATAGCTCGTATGTTGCCAGTCTCTACCACAAAGGTATCAACAAAATTCTTGAAAAAGTAGGTGAAGAAACCACCGAAGCTATCATTGCTGCCAAAGATGTCAAGATTGCCGATGATGCGGTTTATGAAGCGATTATTGATGACACCGCCGTCAAAGATCTGGTCTATGAGGTTGCCGATGTCTGGTTTCACACAATGGTCACATTGGCGTGGTTTAATATTCCCTCCACAGCGGTCATACGTGAGCTGGCAAGGCGCTTTGGTTTATCAGGTATTGATGAAAAAAATGCCCGATAGCACGGCACTTGCCTTGTCATAAATCTGTCATCGCCCAACCAAAACTATGCTAAAATGCGGTGACTGAATACTTTATAAAAAGGATAACAGCATGGGTGGTTTATCAATTACGCATTGGTTAATTTTACTGGTCGTTGTCGTGGTGATTTTTGGCACCTCAAAACTTAAAAATGCGGGTAAAGATTTGGGTGGGGCGGTCAAAGGTTTTAAAGACGCGGTCAAAGACGACAACGAGCAACATGCCACCAAGAACCGCGTGTTAGAACACGAAAAAACCGAGCCTACCCCCACGCAAACCCAACAAGATAAACACCACGTTTAATCTTACTGCTAGCTGACGGTTGTTATGTTTGATATTGGTTTTTCTGAAATCCTATTATTTGGGGCGATTGCCCTCATTGTGCTTGGGCCTGAAAAACTTCCTCAGGCAGCCCGCACCGCAGGACAATGGTATGCCAAGTTTCGCCGTACGGTTGCCACCCTACAGTCTGAAATAGAAGCTGAGCTTGACCTAGCAGAAACCCGCCAGCAGATGCAACGGGAGCTTGAAAAAATTCGTCAAGCCGAAATCGACATGAAGCGCGAGATGGAAGCCTTGCGTAGCAGTGTCAGTGAACTACAGCAGCATGGCAAAGTTGCAGCGGCAGCCCCGATAGCTGCCAGCACTGCCGATGCCCTGCCCACGACTGATACATCCAAAACGCCGCCCGCGTCCTCTGCCAAAACCCTGCTAAACAGTGACGATAATACCCAAGATTATCTTGAAGGTTTAACCGACCACACCACAGCAGATCAAGTTGCCAAAGACTTGCATGACGCCTTAGTCGCTGTCACCGAACCCATG
>CALAPG010000230.1 GCA_937889485.1 uncultured Moraxella sp.
CTATTTTTCTTTGCGTTTACCACTATTATGGCGTACTACTATATTGCAGAAACCAATATTCGCTACTTGGCACGTACCCTAAAACTTAATTGGGCGATTCCTGTACTTAAAATAGTCATCTTGTTGGTAGTCATCTATAGCTGCCTCAAAACTGCCGATTTGGCATGGGCACTTGGCGATTTGGGCGTGGGTATGATGGCATGGCTCAATATCATCGGTATTTTGTTCTTACAAAAACCTGCGTTTGCGGCGCTTCGCGATTATGAAGCGCAAATCAAGCAAGGTAAAGATCCTATTTATGATGCACGTGTCCATGGTATTCAAAACGCTGAAATTTGGGATGAAATCTCCGCCAAATACCGTAAAGAGTTTGGTGAAAACCCTGACCATGATCGTTTTGTACCCTAGATAACCGTTATGACGATTGGCTGATACGATAAACCCCAAATAGTTGGGGTTTATTTTTTGCTATCTACTCTTTAAAGGGGTTTTAATGAGTCCAAATAAGGCGATGAGTAGCGCAATCAGTTGCACCCCAACCAATGACAACACTGTCAACCCCCATTTACCGTGAGTATATGCCAGACCACACGCCCAAGCACCCACACTGCCCCCAATATAATACGCCATATAGTAAAGCCCAGACGCTAGCGATCGCCCTTCTTTAACATTGACGGCAATGTAAGTAATCGTTGCCGATTGGGTAATAAAGACACCCGTAGACATAATCGCCAATCCAACAATCACCCAGGCTAGTGGCGCGCCTAGCGTTATCACCACACCCAGCATTGAAATCATCACCGCCACTCTCACCATCCTGGCGGCACCAAATTTGGCAATCAAATTGCTGGCGATGGGCGTCACTACCACCCCTATTAGATACACCGCAAAAATATTGGCGAGCGCTGCACTAGACAACCCATAAGGCGGCGCCGCCAAATGCAAATTGACATAGGTAAAACAGCCTACCAGTGAAAACAACACACACGCCCCCAGTAACCCTGCGGTCACCACATAGCGGTTACGCACATGCTGGTTGAGCATTCGTAGCCCTGCGCTAAAATGTGGATTGGCATGAAAATGCTGAGAATGGGGCAATTGCCACCACACCAAAAGCGCGCCCAATAAGGTGAGTCCCCCCATGACGGCAAAGCCTTGCTGCCAACCAATCACCTCCTCCAAATGCCCCAAAATAAACCGCCCCAAAAAGCCGCCAAGTACGGTACCTGACACATAAAATGACATCAACTTTGCCATATCCTTGCCCGCGTACTCCTCACCCACATAGGCAATGGTCACCACGGTGATACCAGGTACCGCCAAACCTTGCAAAAACCGCCACATCATCACACTTGAGAGTGACTGAGAAAAACCAATCATCAAAGTAGGCATGGCCATAAAGGCAATCGAGGCAATAATAAGATTTTTGCGCCCCACCGCATCTGACAACATTCCCATAAATGGCGACATAATCGCAATGGCAATCACAGTGGCACCCACAGTCATCCCAACTTGGGTTTCGGTTGCCGAAAAAGCCTGCATCATAATAGGCAAAATCGCTTGTATGGAATACACTTGTAAAAAAGCAAACGCTCCAATCATACCAATAATAATTTTGACCATCAAACTAGGCGCAGGGCTGGCATGTACGACCCTAGCAGATGGATACGTGGAAGATGAATGGCGCGTCAGTGGGGATTTTTTATGGTTGGATGTCATGATGAACCTTGCAGCACCATGTGCCGATTAGCTAAAACGCTTATATTAGCATTTTTGCCCTAGCCATTTTGTTAATAACCTGTATGTAGCAGCACGTTTTTATCTACTTTATCCAAGCTTACATTGACAGTAGTCACGTGATTGGGCGACAATCACGGCGGTGCTTTTTTTGTACATACTAATGATTTGAAATGCACCCACATTGATCTATTAGGAAAATTTTTATGTCCGCACCCCTTACCCAGCCCATGCCAGAGCCGCTGGTTGACTACTTAACCCAGCTTAATCACGTGATTATCCCTTATTTGCTTGCTGAAGGGGTAACCCCCAATGCCATCAACGTACGAGAAGCGCTTGCCAATTTGACCACGACTTTTGTCACCACTGCACCTACCATGGCAAAAATCATGGATTGTAATTTACTGACACCCGCCAATTTTCGTGGTTATCGGCTGCCGCTTCGGCTTTTCGTGCCGCAAGGGGGGCTTTTACCCAACCAAGAAAATCCTGTGGCAGTGCCTGTTTTGGTATTTTTTCATGGGGGTGGCGGCATGGCAGGCAGCGTCACCGTGTATGATAAACTCTATAAAAAATTAGCGGATGCCTCTGGCTGTGTGGTGGTTGCCCCTGAATATCGTTTGGCACCCGAGAACCGTTACCCTGCCGCCATTGATGATGCTCATGCTCTATTAGCACACCTTCCCCAAACGCTTGCCGCTCAAGGCTACCGCTGTAATGGCAAGCTTATTATAGGCGGTGATAGTGGCGGCGGCGCCATTGCAGCAACACTCGTTCAAGACTGGCTTGCCAACCGCGTGAGCACCGAGCTTGATATCACCCATCAGCTACTCATTTATGCAGGGTTAGACTACACCTTGTCCCAACCCTCGATCCAACAAAATGGTAAAGGCTATTTATTAGAAGCCGATAAAATTCGTTGGTATTATGACCAGTATTTTTGTGAGTTTGATGACCGTGAGCTATGCTCACCTTTTTGGACGGACTGGGTGACACTTGCCCATCATTCACCCCACGCCCTACCCAAGACCCTCCATATCAGTGCAGGTTATTGCCCTTTACGCGATGAAGATATGAGCTACCACGAACAACTTATCAAGGCGGGGGCGGATAGCCATTTGTTGCACTTTGCAGACATGATTCATGCGTTTATGAATATGGAAAATTTATGCCCCGAGCAGTGCCAACGGCTCTATCAAGCTATTGGTGATTTTGTCAGTTAATCAGTTGGCTAATTAGCTGCCTTTTTAACCATTTTTTCAAAAATTCATAAAAAAAAGCATGGGATTGCCCATGCTTTTTTGTTCATTAATATGTCAGCGTAGATTATAGCGGTTTACCTGTACTATTACGGGCACTACGCTTTGGGGCATCCCAACCATCTTGCTTGCCAGCAGGCTTGTTAGATTTGGCAAAGCGTTCTGAGCTACCCGACTTAAAACCCTCACTTCTTGATGATTTTGCAAAAGGCTTATCAGATTTTTTATAG
>CALAPG010000231.1 GCA_937889485.1 uncultured Moraxella sp.
GGAGTTCAGACGTGTGCTCTTCCGATCTAGTACGTCATAATCTGGCATTTTGTCGTGGATAGTGAGCGGCATTTTGCCTTTAAATAGGTTTTGCTCAAGGAAGTTGAACGCGCCGCCCATCCAAATGCCCATGCGGTGCATGGCGGTGGCAAAGTTGCGCGCGGCATACATGTCGTTGTACAACCACGACGCTTTAAATTTTTGCTCGTAGCTTGCCACTTCATCATGCTGACGACCTGCGGCAATGGCTTCATAAATCGCTTCAGCCGCGAGCATTCCTGATTTGATTGAGGTGTGAGTACCTTTGATTTTGGCGGGGTTTAAGAAGCCTGCGTCATCACCAACCAACACGCCACCTGCAAAATACAGTTTTGGCAATGAGTTAAGTCCACCTTTGGTCAAGGCTCGTGCGCCATAAGATAGGCGTTTGCCACCTTCTAAGATGTTGCGAATGAGGGGGTGAGTTTTGAGGCGCTGTAACTCATCAAACGGTGATAGGTACGGGTTGTGGTAGGCGAGGTCTATCACCATACCAAAGGATACTTGGTTGTTCTCATCAAAGTACAACCACCAGCCACCGTTACTGTGGGTTTCGCTAAGTGGCCAACCAGAACCATGCAATACCATGCCTTCTTCGTGCTTGGCAGGGTCAATTTCCCATAGCTCTTTGAGCCCAATACCGTAATGCTGTGGGTCTTTGCCTTCAGATAAGTTAAAACGGCTGATAAGGCTTTTACCTAAATGACCACGGCAACCCTCGGCAAAAATAGTATATTTGGCAAGTAGCTCATAACCAGGTTCATAGCTTGATTTTGGTTGACCTTCTGCATTGACCCCCATGTCACCTGTGACCACGCCACGCACTGATCCGTCTTCATTGTATAAGACGTCAGCGGCGGCAAAGCCCGGAAACATCATGACTTCAAGCTCTTCAGCTTGGGTGGCAAGCCAGCGCACTAGGTTGCCTAAAGAGATAATGTAGTTGCCATGGTTGTGCATAAGTTTTGGGATAATGCTGTCAGGCAGCTGGCGGTGCTTGGTGTCATTTTTGAGCATGTACACGCGGTCGCCTTTGGTTTGCACACGCACAGGCGCGCCTTTTTCTTTCCAGTCAGGAATCAGTTCTGTGAGCGCGTTAGGCTCCATCACCGCCCCTGATAAGGTATGTGCGCCAAATTCTGAGCCTTTTTCTACAATACACACACTAAAATCTGGGTTGCCAGCTGCAATGGCAAGTTGACGTAGACGAATCGCTGCTGATAAACCCGCAGGGCCACCGCCAACGATAACGACGTCAAACTCCATTTGCTCGCGTTCGATGTCTTGCATACAAACTCCTTAGTAAAGATAATATTAAGCTATAACTCAAAGATGAACCGATAAGCATAACATTGTGATGACACCACAGGCGTCTACAAAGCAGTATCGCTAGGGCAATCAAAACGCATAATCAAAGCAGGGTCACAAAGTATCGAGCGGATGAGGGCGCCAAGGTTAACCAGTCTTCAATCCGTCCCACCGGCAAAATTGCTGGCATACGCTGGCAATTTTATGATTTATCTTTTGATTCTAACATATAATGAATCGTTATATGAATTCAGAAAAAATACTACTTAGTATAATAGAAAATTTTGCCAAACAACATAGCAAATTTGCTACAAAAATCCGTTAACAATACCAATGACTTTAAACATTTGCCCTTATAACATAGGACAAAGACCGTTAAGATACACAACCAATCTACCATTTACCCAGCGCTTGTATAAAGCTAGGAACCCTCATGAGCCAGCCTTTAATCACCCCAAAAACAGCCGCATCTGCACCCACGATGGACTTTGATCAACTTGCCAAAACCCTTGAAAATGCTACAAATACCGCGACGCCAAACCGCCAAATTCCGCCACTAGAAACGTGGGAACCCGCGCTCAGTGGTGAAATGGATCTCACCATCAAAGCCAATGGTGAGTGGTGGCATGAAGGCCGTCCCATCACACGGGATTTATTGGTAGATTTGTTCTCAAAAGTGTTGTGGGCACAGACAGATGAGCAAAATCAAGTGTGCTATTTTCTCAAAACACCCGCAGAAAAATGGCAAATTAAAGTAGAAAATGCCCCATTGCTAGTCACCCAAGTGGACGTGATTGCATCACCACAAAAAGATTTGCCCCCGCAGCTACAATTTACCACTCGCCAAGGCGATGTGGTCGTGGCAGATGCTGAGCATCCCATTCGCTTGGGATTGCCGTTTTTTTCGGCAGATAGCCAGACAAAAGATGCCCAAAGCCAAGCCAATCTGCCGTATGTCTTGGTAAGACAAAATGGCACTTCGGCATTGTATGCGCTGATTCATCGCAATGTGTTTTATCACTTGGTTGAATTAGGGACGCTGGTGGATACGCCAGCAGGCACTTGTTTGCGCTTAAAGAGTGGTAGCAGTGTCTTTGAATTGACTATGGCGGCAGATGCCTAGCAGCCATGACAAGGTTAACACCACCACTGTGATGAATATTTAGTAGTGGTGCCACAAAAATTGGTATAAGATAAGGCTAATTTTTTTTGTGTGGTGTTTTGTCTATTGTTGATTTTGTCCATTTTTTGATTAAAAAGGGCAAAACGCCCAACCCAGTCGTGGTCAGGTTTTGGTATGACAAATTTTGCAAGTGCACCGATCGGCGTATTTGACTCTGGCTTGGGTGGTCTGTCGGTGTTGACCCATTTGCAACGACGGCTGCCTTTTGAACACTATATTTATTTGGCAGATACACTGCACGTGCCGTATGGTTCACGTACCCAAGCGGATATTTGCCAGTTAACGCTACAAGCAGTGGCGTGGCTCAATTCGCAAGGATGCAAGCTGATTGTGATTGCGTGCAACAGTGCCTCTGCCCATGGATTGCAAGCGACACGCCGCCTGTATCCTGATGTTCCCATTGTGGGGCTGGTACCTGCTTTAAAGCCTGCCGTGATGAACAGCCAAACCAAACAAGTGGCGGTACTAGCAACGCCTGCCACATTACATGGTTATTTGCTTAATGAAGTGATAGAGCAGGTTGCCAAGCCACAGCAAGTGACGGTGCATAAATATAGTTTTGCAAGCTTGGTGCCTTGGGTTGAGTCGGGTATGCCTACAAGCCACCCAGCGGTGGATGATCTTGCGGCTTTACTACAAGAGTTAACGCAAAAAAAAGTTGACCAGTTGGTGCTAGGGTGTACCCATTTTCCGTTTTTCAAGCATTATTTGGCAGAAAAAATTGCGCAAAGTGAGCAAGCACCGCAAGGCTTGACGCTCATTGACTCAGGTGATGCCATTGCCAAGCGGGTATATTCTTTGCTGCAAAAAGCAGGACAATTACAGCGCGTGCCACAGACGCATCGGCTGACTTTTTATAGCACCGCTAATTTGGATGTCACCGCGCAAGTAGCAACGCGACTGTTACAGCAATTTTTGCCCGCGTTGCTGGTGGATTTTTTTGCCGTGACTATTCATGAACCGTCTCATGAAGCGCCGTCATGAACCGTCGCCTGATGTGCCATCATCTCAGCCATAGCGATATGAGCCATCACCGCGCACCAAGCCAATAAGTGGGTGGTTAAGCTGTCTAAGCCCCAAACAACGAAGGCGACATCAACTGGCAAAACGGCTTAGCATTTTTAACTTTAACTAACCATTGGATGTCTTGGAGAGGATAGAGTGTCTGATAAAAAGCGTTACCATATTCATGTTTGTTTGGTCAGAAATGAAAACAGCCACCTAGAAGATGCCATTGCCTATGCACTGTCTGCAGACTATTTTTTGACGTGGGATCTATTACCTACTCACAAAAGCTTTGTTGAATATAGTCGCCAACAAATAGACCAATGTGACTATATGCTCTATATATTGGGGGAAAATTATGGGGCGCTAAGCCCGTCGGGGGTCAGTTATTTGCACCTAAACTATATTTATGCCGCTACCAAACGCATCCCGATGGTCGCATTAATCAGTAGCCAAGCTAGCAAAAATGACACCTCTCGGCAGCGCTGGGACTTATTTAACTTGGTCAACAAAGAGCAGGGTAACCGTACCGTGGTCTATTATACGGTTGAAGAAGGCATCAAAGACGCCATGCGCCTATTTGATGAGCTAAAAACAGGGTCATCGCGTTTGGGGTGGGTGCGTGGGCGTCATGCCGTTAGTGAGATCAGCAAGCCAAATCATCCCCTAAAAAATACCGCAACCACTGAAGAGAGCGCCCTCACAGTCACTTTGGCAGAAAAACCACAACCATCTACCACCACTAACACCGCCCACATCGGCGTTATCCTGCCACCCATCAAAGTGCCTGTAGACGTGCTCCAACAAAAA
>CALAPG010000232.1 GCA_937889485.1 uncultured Moraxella sp.
TGATATCGGGGCCGAGAAGTTTGACGCCGTGGCGTTTGGCATCCATCAAAATCTTCAGAGACTTCTCCGGATCCGTCATCACTTCACTCAAAGAAGAGGCCAGAAATTCCGCCGGATAGTAATTCTTCAGCCAGCCGGTTTTATAGGCAACATAAGAGTATGCAGCAGCGTGGGATTTGTTAAAGCCGTAACCTGCAAACTTTTCCATCAAGTCAAACACGCCGCCCGCTAGCTTGTCATCAATGCCTTGGTCAATTGCCCCTGTCACAAAAATGCTGCGCTGTTTTGCCATTTCTTCAGGTTTTTTCTTACCCATGGCACGCCGTAGCATATCCGCACCGCCTAGGCTGTAGCCTGCCATCGCTTGTGAGATTTGCATTACCTGTTCTTGATAGACAATCACCCCATACGTATTTTCTAGAATTGGCTCAAGGCGGTCATGGTCATAGACCACCTCCTCGCGCCCGTGTTTGCGGTCGATATACATATCTACCATGCCTGCATCGAGTGGCCCAGGTCGGTACAAGGCACACATGGCAATAACGTCTTCTATGTTGGTGGGTTTAAGCTTGGCTAGGTATTTTTTCATACCCGTGCTTTCTAACTGAAACACCGCGGTGGTGTGAGCCTCTTGTAGTAGCCCATAGGTGGGCTTGTCATCAAGTGGCAGCGTCTCAAGGTCTAGGGGGGCTTGTCCTTCTTTGCTGCGCCGCGTATTGATGTTTTTGACGGCGGCATTAATCACCGTGAGATTTCGCAGTCCCAAAAAGTCAAATTTGACCAGACCCACCGCTTCCACATCGTCCTTATCAAATTGACTGACGCGGTGACCGTCTTCATCACAATAAATCGCGCTGTAGTCGGTGATGCGTGTGGGCGCAATGAGTACACCACCTGCGTGCTTGCCCACCCCACGGGTGATACCTTCAAGACGCACTGCCATTTCCCAAATTTCATTGGCATCCTCATAATCCATGTTGTCTGGATTACTCAGTAAGTCTTTGAGCTGTGGCTCAGCTTCGACCGCTTCAGCCAGTGAAATGCCCGGGGTTTTGGGGATGAGTTTGGAGATTTTGTCGGCAAGCCCGTAGGATTTGCCTTGCACGCGCGCCACATCACGTACTACCGCTTTGGCTGCCATGGTACCAAAGGTGATGATTTGTGACACCGCCTCGCGCCCGTATTTTTGGGCAACATAATCAATCACGCGGTCACGACCCTCAATACAAAAATCCACGTCAAAGTCGGGCATGGAGACGCGCTCGGGGTTTAAGAAGCGTTCAAACAGTAAATCATATTCTAATGGGTCTAAGTCGGTGATATTAAGGGAGTACGCCACCAGCGAGCCTGCCCCTGAGCCGCGCCCTGGCCCTACGGGTACATCGTTAGTTTTTGCCCAGCGGATAAAGTCCATCACAATCAAAAAATAGCCAGGAAAAGATCGGAAGAGCACACGTCTGAACTCCAGTCACACAGTG
>CALAPG010000233.1 GCA_937889485.1 uncultured Moraxella sp.
TGTAAACAAAATTGGTCATGCCCAAGCCATAATTGTCATAAAATTGGATTACGGATGTCACACCGCTCTGTGCTTGCGGCGCAATGGGCGAGCGCGTCAGTGCCGAAAATTTTACCGCCGCGCCTTGCTGTGCCAGTGTTTCTGCTAGCAAAAAAGGCAGCCATACAAACTCATTACTACCAAGCACCAATACTTTTTTGCCTGCCCAATCTTCTAGAGCGTGCTGCTTGCGCTGATGCTCAAGGCTTGTTAATAACCCTGTCAATCCACTTGTGCTATCAGTGGTGGGGAGCCGTCCCCAATTGCCTGTATTGCCAAGCGGCTGTGAGCCTGCCGCTGTGGTTGCCACATCTGGCATAGCAATTGCTTTGGCATGTGGGCGGTTTGTCCATTGCCAGTGCCCCGACAATAAGTGGTGGCGAAAAAAATCTAACTGGGCAAATAAGTTGGGCGGCGCATTGCCAAGCGACCAATCCACCAAGGTGGCAAGGTGCACTTGCTGCAGCGCTTGCATCCCTGCTTGGTACAAGGCATTGACCACATTTTGGCAAGTTTTGCCTGTCGACGCCTCATCATCCACCATAATCAAAGTCTTGGCATTCATCACCGCTTGTTGTAGCAAGGGGTCATCGCTTTGATAAATTAAGTGCTGCTGCGCATGGCTATGATCTTCACTAAACGTGGTCAACAAGGTGGCAGGCTGCGCGTGGCGCGTGGAGTTGAGCAAAATAGCCGTGGGGTAACGCGCCTGTAGGCAAGCATGTACCCCTGCGGATAACCCCACCGCCGTTTCTGCCATACCAACCACCACTATGGGCTGCGGTAAATTGTCTGGAATCAGTGCCGCCAAATCGCCAAAAGCTTGGCGCATTTTGTAGGGGCTAACGGGGATATGCCGCCCCAGCACTTTTGAAACAAACAAAAAAGCGCGCTTGGGGTTGATGCGCTCGGCAAAGTCCAATAAATCGTCAAGTTGATAGTCACCCACCGTTTGGTAAGTGAGCTGTAATGTGCCGCGCGAGAGGTCGATCGTTTTTTGCTGGGTCATGCTGGCGTGGGTTTCCTGATAAAAAATATGTAACGCTTGACTAAGCGGTATTTGGCTTACTTAACACTGCTTTGTCATGCCACTTTGACGCTGCTCATCAGCGGTCTAACCGAACAAGGCGTGATGGTGGCGCGCACTTGTTCAAGATTGGGCTTATCAATCAGACCTGCCCAATAGGCAAACGCCAGTTGGGTTAAGTTTAGGGCATTGGCTTTGCCAAAGGCATGGTCGGTATAAGCAATGCCACCCGATGGACGCGCATTAATCTCTAGCACTTTGTGGTTGCCATGGTCATCAGCTTTGGTTTGGATGCTAATAATGCCATCCGCCTTAACCGATGCCACCACTTTTTTGACCACTGCCATTACCGATTCATCATAGCCGATATACTGCATCGCGCCTTCTTTATAACGGGTAACGGCTGCCAGTACTTCGCCTTGTTCACATACCGCATCAATAGAATATTCTTGCCCCGATAAATAAGGCATGAGCAGCATGGGTATGGGTTTGTCTGCTACCATGTGGCTATGGGCATAAGCGTGCAAAAAAGCCGCTAGCTGAATTTTTTTGTCATCGGTAAAATATAAATGGTTAAAACTGTCCCACGGCTCACGGTTGCCCGTGTCCAACCGCCAAAATCCCTGTGCAAAAATGCCAGTAATAGGTTTGACACACAGTGGTAGGTGAGCGTGGGTTTCAAGCAGTACCTCAAGCTCAGCCAAATTATCAAAGCGCCAGCCACTTGCCACTGCAATATCATGAGCTTCACAATGCGCGGTAAAAGACGCCTTATCTTCTAATAACGCCAAAGTTTGCGTACTAGTGGCGCCTGTCAACAAGCGAATACCTGCCTTGGCAAACGTTGCCCGTTCGGCTTCATAATATGAGCTATTGCGACCTGTCAACAACACCTGCACGCCCTGCTCGATAGCATGCTGGCGTACAAAATCAACGCGCGCTTGCTGCAAAGCCTCAACAGATAGCCCTTGCGGCAAAAAATGCGGCTCTCGGTATGCCATATCGGCACAGCCCAAGATTTCAGGACGGTCATGGCGGTGTGAGGCAATGATATGCAGCGGCATTTGCTGCGCCTTGAGGGCTTGCAGGCTCAGCAGCATATCTCGCTGGCTTGATTGTCCTTCTGCTAGCCAAACGCTGATTGGGGTGTTACAAGTATTAATTGACATGTGTGCGTCCATTTTGGGTAATAACCCTGTTGCGCTGAGTGGCTACGCCCAAGATGAGCGCATTTTTGCCAAACATAAAAAATGTGATAAATACCGTTAACAAAATATGAGCGCCTTATTTGACCAGAGGGGCAAGGGCGCCGTAGCCTGCTGCCGCCATTTGTGTTTTTGGAATAAAATGTAACGACTCACCATTGATACAATAGCGCAAACCGCCGCGGTCTTTGGGACCATCATCAAAAACATGCCCCAAATGGGCATTTGCCACGCGGCTACGCACTTCTGTTCTCACCATATGAAAACTGGTGTCGGTGGCAGTCTTAATCACACTTGGGTCTATGGGTTTGGTAAAGCTTGGCCAGCCACAACCCGACTGGTACTTGTCTGTTGATAAAAATAACGGCTCTCCACTCACCACATCCACATACAGACCTGGCGCAAACAAATGATCATACGGGTGACTAAACGCGCGCTCGGTGCCTGCTTGCTGGGTCACGCGGTATTGTGCTGCTGTCAATCGCTGCTGCAAGTTTTTGTCATAATGCTGATAACGGCTTGCCGCTAATGCTTGGGTCACCGTGGTAGCAGGGGGCAACGTCACTTTAGCGGTGGATGACGCGGTGGGTGATATTGGGTCATCTGCTAAGCTGATATCAATATGACAATAGCCATCTGGGTTTTTGGATAAATAATCTTGGTGATAATCTTCTGCGACATAAAAATTGGTCAGAGGTTTGGCTTCTATGGCAAGTTTTTTTGAATATTTTTGCTGCAAACTTGCTAATGCTTGATCAATAACGGGTTTTTCTTTGGTGTCTTGATAATAAATCCCTGTGCGATATTGCGCCCCGCGGTCATTGCCTTGGCGGTTGATACTGGTGGGATCAATCACGCGAAAATAATATGCCAGTACGGTTGCTAAGTCAATCTTATCGCTATCAAATGTGACTTTCACCGTTTCGGCATGACCCGAGCCACCAATAACTTGTTCATAGCTGGGCTGCTGGATGGTTGGGTCACCATTGGCATACCCTGATACCGCATCTACAATGCCTGATACCCGCTCCATATAGGCTTCTAATCCCCAAAAGCAGCCGCCCGCCAAATAAATGGATTGGGTACGAATGGGTGTTTTGCCATCGGCTTGGTAATAGGTTTTGGGTTGGTCAAGTTGGCTACGTGTTTGTTGAATAACGGGGGTTTTTTGGTTTAAGCGGTTGCTGTTTGGTTTGACTTCAGTATTTTTTAGTTCGGCAAAATCATTACTGGCATTTTCTGCCAGTGCTTGCATTTGCTGGGGCGATAGGTTGCCTTTGACTACTTTGAGCACGTTGCCATGTTTATCTAAAATAGCCCAACTTGGATACACCTGTATGCCCAATTGTTTGATGAGCTGACCTTGTGTGTCCATTAAGACGGGTAGATTTGGATAATCGGGGGCGACCGCTTGATACCACGCTTTGAACGCTGCGGTGGGTTTTTCATTCAGCTGTCCTGGGCTTGTTACGGTGATGATGTTCATGCCTTGGTTGTTGGCACTTTGTCGCCACGATTGGGTTTCAGACAGGGTGCCTAGACATAAAGGGCACCAACTTGCCCAAAATTTTACCAAGGTTGGTTTGTTGGGGTCGATGATAGCTTTGCCGTTTTCGCCAAGTTTTGGGCTAAGCTGGGGTAGCGCTTGCAATTTGGTGAGTAGTTGGTTGGGCAATATATCACGTTGGGTAGTCACGCCCGTATTGGCAACAACCGCTGGCAAATGCTCGGCATTGGGTTCGGCACTGATTTTTTCGCAGCTACTTAACAATAGCGTGGTTAAGCCCATACCGATTAAGAGGCGATTTTTTTCAAATACATTCATCATCATTCACCTGGTGACTGGGTCAAAAAAGTACCTAACGATGGGGTGTTTTAAACGCCGCAATCGCTAGCGCCCGTGATACTTTGGTGGGCGTGGTTAATAACGGGTATTGAATATGGCGATGCGCTTGCAAATAACGTTGTAGCTTTGCCTCGTCATTGAGTATTTGCGGTGCAAGGGTGGCAAGTTCAGGCAGCCAATGCTTGATAAATTTTGCCTCGCTATCATGCGTTTGGGCTTGGCTAAATGGATTCATCACCCGAAAATACGGCTGCGCATCGGTACCAATCGATGCTGACCACTGCCACCCGCCATTGTTGCTGGCAAAATCACCGTCTACCAGTTGCTGCATAAAATAGGCTTCACCCCAACGCCAATCAATCAGCAAGTTTTTACTCAGATACATGGCTACTACCATGCGTAGGCGATTATGCATAAATCCCGTGGCATTGAGGCAGCGCATGGCGGCATCCACTAGCGGTACGCCTGTGCGACCTTGACACCACATAGCAAAATCTGCCGTGTCATAGCGCCATCCTACCTGTTGGTCTAATGCTGTTAAAAACGCTTGACCCTTGACAATATCGGGACGATTGACAATGACATCATAATAAAAATCGCGCCAAGCAAGCTCACTTAACCAGCGAAAAACTGCCGTATCATGTGCCTGTTCGGTTGCGTTTTGCCAATATTGCTGGGCGCGCAAGTAGCACAATCGCGGTGATATAAGCCCCACCGCAAGATAAGGCGACAAGCGGCTGGTTGCCCCTAGGTTATCATGCAATGACGGCACGTCGCGCGCGCTATCATAATTGGCAATATCGTGCTCGATAAACGCCGCAAGCCTTGTCAGCGCTGCCTCTTCACTGGCTGGATACCAACGGCTGCTATGGGTTTTGATCTGGGCAAGCTGCTTGGCAAATTGGCTAGCAATAGCGCTGCAAGACGAATAAGCAGTGTGATAAAACATTTCAACATCATAAGGCATTGGTAGTGTTGATAAGTCTGCCGCCCATTGCACGGTGTTAAAATCGCTGCCTAGAGGTGGGGGCAGCAGCGATAAATTGGCGGTATCTAATAAGGCATGCCAGCGCTTAAAAAATGGGGTAAACACTTTATAAGGCTGCCCTTGATGGGTCACAATCTGCTGCGGTGCTACAATTGTGCGGTCATCATACCAGTGCGATGTTACGCCCTGCTGCGCACCACGCTGGCTCACCTCGGTATCTCGCTGGGTTTCATCCACCAAATACTCAAGATTGGCAAAAATATCGCTCACCCTTTGCTGCTGACAAAGCGCCAACACATCAGACGTCTGTTCAGCAAACGTAGCCGCCGTGCGAACCACCAAGCCAATGTTTAACTTAGCAAGTTGCTGCTGTAGCGCTACTATCGCCCGTAATATCAGATCAATCTGCCAAAGCGATTTTTGATGACGTTGCCACTGCTCGGGCGTGATATATACGACCGCTAATACAGCGGCTTGGGCGTTCTTTGCCAGCTCACAGCATCTTACCAATGCGGTATTGTCACAAGTTCTTAAATCTTGACGAAACCACATTAGGTAGGTAGTAGCCGCACTTGGCTTAGCCATTTTTGGACAATCAGGCGATAACGGATGTGATAATGACATAATAAGATTACACTAACCTCAAATTTATCAAAAAATTTTGAATGACATAACGCTTTGAGCCATGGTAAAAACTGGGTAATCGTAGCCCCTGCCGCTACAAAGATTTTAACAAATGGGCTGCCAAGCGTTGACCGCTTAAGTAAGCAGATGCCAAATCCCCGCTCAATAACCAATCCCCACATAGGGCAATATGATGGTCGTCTGCCGCTGCAAAACCCGTGGCGTGCGCCGCGGTTGGTGCTACTACCTGTGGTTTGGCATATCGCCAGTGATGAAGGTCTTGGTGCAGCGCGTCCTGTGCACAGATGCCAAGCAGCTCACCGACAGCTGCCACCAAGTGAGTTTTACTCATCTCTTTGTCCGCGTCTATATGCGCATCTGCCCATGCCGCCGTTGAATGCACCACCATGGTAGTATAAGGTAAATTAAGACGCTGCGGTTTGGCACTATTGATAATAATTTGCTCAATGGCAGCATGATTTTCGATATATGCCACTTGCCAAGGCAACTGAAGCGGCGTATCAAATCCTAGCATCAGTACGCTACACGCCTGTAATGTATGAATCGGTAGTTTTGTAAATAACGCATTGACACTTGCAAAATTGGCAGCTTGCGCCACAGGAACCGCAAGCACGACCCAATCAAACTCTCCAAGAAAGGTTTGGTTATCTTGCGTCAGTCGCCAGCCGCCAGCCACTTGCTCTAAGTTATCAACTTTACACTCACGTTGAATATTAAGTGTGGTTGCCAAATACTTTGCTAGCGCATTCATCGTAGGGGCACCCACATAGCGCGTTTGCTGGCAGGTGGTTGATGGGGCAGTGGGGTTGGCAAAAGCTGCGCCGTCTAGATACATTGCCTCAAACTGCCAAGGTGTGAGTATTCCATCG
>CALAPG010000234.1 GCA_937889485.1 uncultured Moraxella sp.
GCTTGAAGGCAAGACCGAGCTCGACGTGCTGATTGCCTACCTCCAGGGCATGGGCGTCGAGATGAAAGGCGCCAGGTAAGCCATGGACATCAACGATCTGCGATCCATCGTCACGGTAGTTTCACTACTGACCTTTCTCGGGGTGATCTGGTTCGCCTATGCCAAGGGTAACCAGAAGCGTTTCGATGAGGCGGCCCAGCTGCCTTTCGCGGAAGAAGATGATGGCGGTGCGACGTCCAAAACGTCGCACCCGAGCTGAGAAAAAGGAAAGCAAATGAGAAGGCCGTTATCAAAATCACAAATAGTTTGCGTCAGCCTGCTTTGGCTGGCGCTTTGCTATTTATTTCTCAAACCCAGAACCAATGGCAAGGTGCTTTGCTTTTATTCTGTCTAGGTTTTGGGATGGGAATTCCTTTACTCATTGCCAGTGTTTTAGGTGCAAAGTTCTTACCTAAAGCGGGCGACTGGATGCATCAGATTAAAGTGATTTTTGCTTTTCTGATGTTGGGGTTAAGCCTTTATTTCATCCGTCCTTTATTACCAGATTGGGGGATGCAAGCACTTAGTTGTGTACTTGGGCTGGCTTTTATTATTTATGCGCTGTATCAGTTTTTTTGGAAAAAAGGGCAGTTACAGTGGCTTTATGTGCTCCTACTTTTATTGGTAACGCCATTTGTGGTTTATAACCAGTATCAACATATTCAAAATCGGGTGTTTTTACCTCATCATAGCCCCATTTATCAAAAACATTGATAATCCGAGCGAATACGCAGACATCCTTGCCAAAGCCATTGATATCACCAACGACAACGACATGCCAGACCAGGTACGTGCCAAACTTTACCGTGCCTATGGCAATGCATTAAAAGCTGATAAGCCGACTGATGCCATCAATGCGTATGAAAAAGCCATCAAACTTGATGAAGCCGTTGGCGCAAAATCAGACTTAAGCAAACTTAAAGCCGCTCAAGGCTAACAGACCCACCCACGGGTAAGGCGGCTGATAAAACTATCTGAAAAGTAAATTAACTTTTACCAGCATTCTTTTATCACTACCGCCTTTTATTTTGGATAAACCATGCTTATCAATCAGCAAATCAATCATGCCGAAGTACCAAATCCGATTAAGGGCTTGCCATCGGTCTCAACGACTGACTTGGTGCAAATGATGCGTATTGACAAGACAATGGGCAGCGACCGTATTGCAGGCTACATCAGTGATGCCTATGACAATATTAATGCACAAATCCCTTACTTGGATGACGATCAGTTTGGTTTTGTTGTGGGCGGTACCTGCGTTTGGGAGTCCGCCCCTGCTTTGATTAGCCACCACCACCGATTATCATCGAATATTAGGTCAATATTACCCCGCTGGGCTGACGGATTTCTAACGCTTACCCAATTGGTTACTCACCATCGCTGGCAGCGCACTTATAAGCGCGCCGTACTTAACGAAGCTGCCGCACTCATGGCTGATAACTACATGGATTTTGACACCATTGGTCAAGGCATCACACGCGGCAATAACGAAAATACCAAGTCTGACGCCCTGCGCCGTATCGTCAACCATGCGATTGCTGACTTGACCGGCAAAAGCCGTAACCGTGTGAGGTTGTTATGACAATACAACGCACCACAGCATCACAACAATTTGACACGCTCGACGCTATTGCTTATCGCTTTTTTGGTAATCAGTCAAACGCATACTTACCAAAAATCGTTGAATTAAACCCACAATTTACCCCGCTCGCTATTTTACCTATGCGCAGTACCGTGATTTTACCTTTTACGACAACCGTCGCCAACGTGCAGCAACGGTTAAAACTTTGGGATTGATATGTTAAAAAAATCTAGCCTAATTTTTGATTTTATCGGCTGTATGCTGGGATGGAGCATTGTTGCTTTTCTCTGGCTGCTTGCCACTATTAACCCCGTATTTGCTGAGTATAAACAGCTATTACCTATTTCTACCATTACCAATGCCATGCTTATTGCCACTGTCATTGGTGCGATTGGTGGTTACCTTGCCTTCGGCGAAGATAAAAAATTCCCCCCATCTGCCACTAGCGTAGGACACGTGCTCTTAGGTTTGGGTGCAGGATTGTTCTTTACCCGTGGCAGTCTTGAGCTCATGGGTCGTAACAATTCTAGCGAGGACGTGGTTTTGTTCGTTAGCTTTTTGTGGGCTGTCGGCGGTTATTTTATTTTGCGTCTATTAATCGCGGTTGCCAATTCTGATCGTATCAAAGCCATTTTGCCCGATTGGCTTGCCAAATTTATGGGGGTGGATAAATGATTTACCTATTACACGTCGCTTTAATGCTACTTAGTATGACCATTTTAACAGCGTTTTTATGGGTGACGCGCCGCTATGATGACATCCTTTGGTGGGCACTGCGCTGTTTATTGCTCCATAGTCTGGTTGCAGTTGTCTATATGGCGTATGACGCGGTTGATGCTGGGTTTACGATGTCATTGAGCCTGATTTTGATTCGCTCTGGCTTTGCCACCTTGACCATGGCATTAGCATTGTTATGGTTTTTACTGCACTGCGAACGTAAAAATCATCGTCGCCAGCGATTTAATGACCGAATTCAGCAAATTTTTAAGGAGAGCCAATGAGCACACCTGCGCACAAAAAAATAACCCTAGCCCAAATCAAAGCCTGTGCCGATAGTCTTGGCGTACCCTTAGCCGCCATGCGTGCTGTGCATGAAGTCGAATCCAAAGGCGAAGGGTTTTTATCCACGGGTGAACCTGTGATTTTGTTTGAGCCGCATATTTTTTATAAGCGGCTCACCAAAAAAGGCTTGCTTGATATCCGTGCAAAAGTGATGCGAGAACGTCCAGACCTTTGCTATCCAAAATGGAAACCAAAGTCCTATGGTGCTGAAGGTAGCTATCAACACCAACGCTTGACCGCCGCCAGTCAATACCACCGTGAATCTGCGCTCGAGTCTGCCAGCTGGGGAT
The DNA here is from genome assembly GCA_937889485.1 of uncultured Moraxella sp. Classification (GTDB taxonomy): domain Bacteria; phylum Pseudomonadota; class Gammaproteobacteria; order Pseudomonadales; family Moraxellaceae; genus Faucicola. The sequence continues at coordinate 2,974 of CALAPG010000234.1, forward strand.
TGGGACAAGTGATGGGCTTTAATTGGAAAGACTTGGGATACCCAACGCTACAAGCTTTTATCAACGCCCAATACAAAGATGAAGGCGCGCAACTTGACACCATGTGCCGATTTATCCGCCAAAATAAACTTGTTGATGCACTAAAAAACAAAGACTGGTCAGCGCTTGCCTATCGGTACAATGGCGAGGGCTACAAAGCCAATAATTATCATGGCAAACTTGCCGCCGCTTTTAAACAATTTAACGCATGAAATACCTAATCGACCTTAAAAACGACCTGCTGGCACAGTTTAAGCCGATTACCGCCGACAAGACCTTTTTACAGCTTGTCAACGGCAATCTGCCGCCAGAGACGCAAACGGTCAGTTATATTGCCCGCTTTATTTTTACTGATTGCAAACTTGCCGAGCCGTTTGCCGTGTTGGCATTTATCCGTCAGTGGTTTGACGCACGGGGTCGCAGTGTTCCCGATCTAAGTTTTGATTGCGATGTCATCGACTTGGAGTCTTACGACTTGCAGATTGATATTAGTCTAAACGACAAGCTCACTTTTATTGCCATTGATGCGGTAGCTGTTTGTCCTGAGCTGGTGTGGTCGGATGAAGCAGGGACGTTTATTAGCAGTAGTATTTTGGCAGGCGATTTCATTGATGAGTAATTTTGGATGCGTGATTTTGGATGAGTGATTTTAGCGGACTGACCGACTGGTTACAGCGGATTGACACACAACTTGACGACGGTCAAAAACAAGCGTTAATGCGTCGCATTACCACCCGACTAAAACAACAATGGTCGCAGCGTATCCGCTCTCAAATCGACCCAAGCGGTGCAGGTTTTATCCCAAGAAAAGCCAAGGGGCGTAAGTTTCGGGGCAAACGTGTCAAGACGGGTGCAATGTTTACCCGTGCTAGTCGTATGCTAAAAACCGCTTACAGCACGCATCATGCTGAGATTGGTTTTGCAGGGCGATTGGCACAGATTATGGCAGTGCATCAATACGGACAAGTCGCCAGACCGTCGCCGACCGTCCGCCCTGTCCAGTATGCAGTACGTGAAACGGTGGGATTTAGTAGCGAGGATGAGCAGCTTATCATCGAAGAATTTGAGAATTTTTTTATGAATCTTAACTGAAGGAAAATATTCAAGACTTTATTATCCCCAACCATAAAAAGACCGCAATTATTGATTGCGGTCTTTTGCTTATTTTACCCATTGCTCACTCATGCCACACTTTACCCAATCATTAGGTATTGAGCCATGACTGCGCAAATTTTATCCGAACAACAACGCCGCTTACATAACATTGCCACCATTGGCACTGTGTTTGACGTCAACCCAGACGACCAAACCATGCGCCTAGACGTCGGCGACAACCAAACCGACTGGTTGCCTATACCTGCCTTGGCGGCTGGACAAGTGCGTGTATGGCGTTGCCCATCCGTTGGTGAACAATTTTTGTTAGTCAGTCCAAGTGGTGAGCTTGCCAACGCTATCCCTGTTTTATCGCTTTACAGCAACCAACACCCAAGCCCATCAAACGACCCCAACGAAATCCGCGTGCGTTTTAACGATAGCGATTTTTTAAGCGTTAACACCCAAGATAGCCAGCTAATATTAAAGATTAACGACGTTATCTTTGATGTTAACAGCACCACACTCACCGGCAATTTAGCGGTGAATGGTAATGTCCAAGTTGATGGCAATATCCATTCAGACGGTGACACCGTCGCAGGGTCAATCAGTCTACAAAAACACAAACATGGTGGCGTCATGGGTGGTAACTCCACCACAGGAGCACCGCAATGATGGATATCAATTTTGCCATGGGCATGAGCCGTACCACGGGCGCACTATTATCACCTGACGACCATCTAAAACAATCCATCTACGATGTGTTGATGACCCCCATCGGTAGCCGTTTGCTGCGCCGTGAGTATGGCAGTTTGATTCCGTTTTTGATTGACCAGCCAGTGAACCCAGCCACCAAACTAAAAATGATGGCAGCCATTGCCACCGCGATTATCAAATGGGAACCACGGGTCAAAGTACGTCAAGTCCAATTATCCATGAATGCGGACGCTACCAATGACACAGGCAACACAGGCGTTAACGTATTACTAGATTTGCGCCGTAGCGACAATACCAAACTACCTACCACTTTGACACTGGCACGGGGGGCATCATGAGCGTTTATAATGCCATCAACCTAGCAGGATTACCCTTGCCCAACGTGCTTGAGCCGATTGACTTTGAGCTTGAGGTCACCCGTATCCGTGCCGAGCTGTCTGCTAAGTTTGCCGATGACCACCCTATCCAAGCCGCATTAAGCCTTGAATCCGAGCCGATTAACAAAGTCATTGAAGTACTTGCCTACCGCTATGTATTAAAGATTAGCGAAATTAATCGCAAAGCCCGTAGCTTGATGTTGGCATTTGCCACAGGGTCAGACCTTGACCACATTGGTGTCACTTATTACCGCCTCGAGCGTAAATTATTACAAGCCGAAGACAAAACCGCGATACCGCCAAAATCTGCGATTTATGAAACCGATGACGACTACCGCTACCGCCTAGCCTTGTCCGTTGAAGCGATGACAATGGCAGGTTCTGCAGGCAGTTATGAATTCCACGCCTTGTCAGCCCGTGCCGAAGTGCATAGTGTCACCGTGCACAGCCCTGCTCCCACTGAAGTGGATGTTTATTTAGCAGGACAGATTGACGGCGATGTACTAGAACAAGCTAATAAAACCGTTGGCGTGTCAGCGGCAGCCGTAACCGACGTCTACACCGCGCTTGTCGCCGATGACGTGCGACCTTTAACGGATTTAGTGCGTGTCCAGTCTGCTACCGCCAAAGCCTACCGTATCGATGCTGTCGTCTATGTCAAAAACGGCATTAGCCCACAGTTGATTTTGAGCCAAGGCATGACCGCATTACGCCAATATTTGATAGACAACTTTAAACCAAACGCGCGCGTGGCGACCAGTCGTATCATTGGGGCGCTAGACGTGATTGGCGTTAGCCGTATTGAACTCAACGAACCAAAAACCGATGTCATGACCGCCATTGGCGAAGTGGCTCATTGCACAGGCTATAACATCATTGCCAAATCGGAGGGTACATGATTTATACCGCCGACCCTACCCAGCCACCAATGGCTATCAATGACCGCTACCAATCGCTACTCCCCGCCAATAGCCGTCCACTGGAGCATGCGCTAGCAGGCGCAACCGCCAAGCTTGAGCCAATACCAGTACCGTTTGACACCATCTGGGACGTAGACACCGCCCCCGATAGTTTGTTGCCTTACCTTGCCTATGCTTGGAGTGTGGACGAATGGAACGACAACTGGACAGATGACACTAAGCGAGAGGTCATTAAAAACTCGTTATGGGTGCATGAGCGTAAAGGCACATTGGGCGCGGTGAAGCGGGCATTGCTGGCGATGAAATATGATGCCACTGTGATTGAATGGTTTCAAAAATCACCCCGTGGCAAAGCAGGTACTTTTAGCGTCGAGGTACACCCAACGACAGGTATTATCGCCGACAATATTTTACAGATACGAGCCATGATAGATGCGGTCAAACGCTTATCCGCTCACTACGACGTTTATCTAGGTTACACCTTACCCGCTGTTATTGCTGCCTATGCCGTCCCCGTGGTCGGCGTTGAACTTACTGTTTCCACCTAACTAAAGGACTTTATTATGTCAAACTTATGTCAACCCCAAGGCGTTACTTTAGCCATTGCACTTGCTGTCGCTATGCCTTTTTATCCAATCGAATTCAAAGAAGATGGACAAACGACCATTCCCAATTTAGTCAATATCGACGGCACAGGGCATTCAGGCACTGCCGAGCTGGTCGTCAATGACGGGCTATTACGCACCCATCAAGACAGCATGGTATTTGCGGTCGATAACACAGGTGACGCAGAGCTTACGCTCAACATCCATATCGCCAAACAACCGATTGTTGATATTGCCAAAGCCAATGCTGACAAAGCTAATTATTTCATCGCCAGTTATCCACTAATCATCAAGGCTGGCGAAAAATACCACCTTGAGCTGCGCTTGGTAAATGGTCAATACGTGCTATCTGACCTTAGCTTAAATTCACCCGCGCTGACAGAAAGCAATCCTCCATTATGAGCTATCAATTACTCTTAACAAACGCGGGCGCTGCCAAAATCGCTACCGCCAGTAATGCAGGTGGGACACCCTTGCATATTACTGACTTTGCGGTGGGACAAGGCGTTAATGTCGACTTCAGCACACGCCTTGACAAGCAAACCTTGGTCGCCAAGCGTTACCAAGGCAAGGTCGAGTCTGTCAATCTTGTCGCGCCAAACAAGTACGAGATTGTGTGTGTCGTCCCTGTCGACGTGGGTGGTTTTACCATTCGTGAGTTTGGATTGATTGATAGTGATGGCGTATTGGTGTGGGTTGGCAGTCTACCAGAGGTACAAAAGCCAGACGCCACCAGCACTGCCGCGGTTGATTATCGACTCAAAGCGGTGGTACAGATTGATAACCCTGCTGTGTCGATTGTCGTTGATACCAATGCAGTAACCGCTACACAGTCGTGGGTCAATGCCAATTTTGTCAGCAAACCACAATTTGCCAGTTTTTTAGAGCTTTTATTCCCACTGGGCTATGCCTACTGGTCATCGGTTAATGAAAATCCCAAAGCAAAATTTGACTTATTGTTCGGTTATGAAACGTTTTGGCAGCGGCTGGAAGGTGTTGAATTATTGGCGGTCAAAGATAGCGACCCACAGATTAACGCCGCAAAACGCTATATCGGCAAGACAGGCGACGTGATAGCTGATAGTACGACCCCCGACCAATACCGAGGTTATACGCAATACTTGTGGGTGCGTGTTGATGGCACGAAACCCCCTGTTAAATACGATGGACAATACAGCTATGACGGCTCTGCACAGTACCAATAAAGGATAAATTTATGAGTAATTTAACATTGACCGCCCAATGGCATGACACGATTAATCAAGTTGAAACATCCGAACCGATCACAGGCGGCGCGGATGGCAATGCCAATTTAGCGACCAAGCAGCTTGCTGAAAGTTTGC